>DATHKK010000856.1:0-4149 GCA_035489355.1 Candidatus Limnocylindria bacterium | reverse complement strand
CATCGCAGCGAATATCCAACCCGCCGCGCCAACTCCACCGCGCGCGCCAGATCCATCCCCACTTCACCCGGTGCATGGGCATCGGAGCCGAACGTGATCGGCACGCCTTTGCCGTGGGCCAGTTGCAGCAGTTTCGGCGAGGGATAAATCTCTTTGCAGTCTTTGCGTAAGCCGGCGCTGTTTAACTCGATCGCGACATCAGCCTTCCTGGCTGCGGTGAGAAACTTTTCGAAGAGCGGTGTGCAATCGCGTTGCGGAATGTAACCAAACTTCTTCGGCAGATCCGCGTGGCCAATGATTTCGAAGAGCCCCGACTCCGCCGCCATCGTCAGCCGATCGAAGTAGATGCTCCACACTTCGAACGCGTCGCGCTCCTTCCATTTCGAGAGCTTCTCGGGATTGTCCACGTCCCACGAGTCGCTCACGTAATGCACCGAGCCGATGAAGTAGTCCCACGGGTGCCGCGCCGCGAGTTCGCGAATCCACTCCTCATGGCCAGGCAGATAATCAACTTCCAACCCCAGGCGGATGACGAGCCGCGGATGTTCGCGTTGCGCGCGCCGCACCTTCTCCACGTATTCATCAAGCTGATCCGCGCGCATCCGCCAGTTATCGAAATCATCGCGCCGCATGGGTGAGTGATCCGTGAAACCGATTTCTTTCAGTCCGAGCACGTCCGCTTGTGCCGCATACTCGGTCGGCTGGCCCACCGCGTGACGGCACAACGGCGTGTGCATGTGATAATCTGCAGGCAACTGCATCGGGCGCAGAGTTTATTCGTGGCGCTCGGATTTGATAGGCAATTTCCCCGGTGCTGTGCATCTTCAATCCATGAGCGCGGAACAACCGGATCGCATTTCCAGGCTGGTCGCCGAGGAATTACTCACGCTGATTTTTGGCGAAGACCTCGCGGGCTGCACCGTGTCGCTGGATGACGTGGCGGCCATCGTGCAACGCACGGTGGACGAGCGCTCGCAGCAGGACGGGCGATTGATCGAGACGTACGAAACGGTGGTGGCGTCGATTCATCAGTTGGCCACGCCGCCCGAGTCGGCGAAAGAAGCCGGCCCGGAGAAACTCCGATCGTTGCTGGGCGAGCGACTGGACGCGGTGCGAATGATCACCACAAAGACTTTCGAGATGGCGGCGCGAGTGAAGCGCGAGCGGCGCGGCAGCGGCGCAGATCAAGATGCCGGCACGTAGCCCTGGTTTTCCAATCTCAGGCGAATACGCTCGATGACATCGGCCGCGGTGTCGCCTGCTTCATTCGCCGTTTTGGTTTCGGTCGCCTGAAACACCACCGTCGAGGAGGATTCATAAGTGGCGAGCTGGCCGCCAGAGGTCTGAACGGCGCGGGTGATGGCTTTCAAGGATCTCGGGTAGGTCGCGGTGTTGCCGTTGCCGAGCGGCAACGTGCTTTCGCGGCCTTTGGCGAAGTAGCTGGCGCTAATAGTTTCCGGATTTTCCGCCGGTCCCTCGATTCGCGAAAGCACGGTGTAGTTGCCGCTCTTCCCGGCGATTCCTCGGGTGACCTTGTAACTGGACGAATTCGTGATCGCGTAAATTTTGGTCGAGCCAAATTTTATTGCGCCAATCGAATCGATCGACTGCGAGACGGTATTGTAAACGATGTAGGTGGTGACGGGGACGGTCGCTTCAACTCCTGCGCCGGTGACATGCGCGCGTTCCGATTCACGATAAACGATCAGTTCCGCTTGGAGCGCGGTTGCCAAGATGGTGAGTGCAAGAAGGGTGAGGAGATACGTTTTCATGGGCCAACGTGTACTCCGCGATTTGAACGGCGGGAACAAAATTTGGTTTGGCTTCTGCAACTACGGAACAGCGATTCTGTCACATTCCAAAACCCACCGGCTTGACTTCAAATTCAGCGGCACTCATTTTCGCCCGTCCGCACGGCGGCTATCTTTTATCCTTGCTGGCGGGCCGAAATTTTATGAGTCACAACCTTTTCGATTCGCAACAAACGTTTGAATTGGGCAATGGCACCAAGGGCATTTTGTATTCGCTGCCCGCCCTGGAGAAGGCCGGCCTCGGACCCATTTCACGATTGCCCGTCTCCATTCGCATCGTGCTCGAATCGGTGTTGCGCAATTGCGACGGCAAGCGCGTCCACGAGCAAAGCGTGCGCGAACTCGCCGCGTGGAAACCGATGGAGGAGCGCACGAAGGAAATTCCGTTCGTCGTCGCGCGCATCGTGTTGCAGGACTTCACCGGCGTGCCGCTGCTGGTAGATCTGGCGGCGATGCGTTCCGCCGTCGCGCGCATGAAGAAGGACCCGAAAATGGTCGAGCCGCTCGTGCCCGTTGATCTCGTGGTCGATCACTCGGTGCAAGTCGATTTCAACGGGAGCGTCGATGCCTTCGCGCGCAATCTCGACATCGAGTTTCAACGCAATCGCGAGCGCTACGAATTTCTGAAGTGGGGCATGCAAGCATTCGACACGTTCAAGGTCGTGCCGCCCGGCATCGGCATCGTGCACCAGGTGAACCTCGAATATCTCGCCAAGGGCGTGCTCTCGAAGGACGGCGTTTATTATCCCGACACACTGGTCGGCACCGACTCGCACACCACGATGATCAACGGCCTTGGCATTGTGGGCTGGGGCGTCGGCGGCATCGAAGCGGAAGCCGGCATGTTGGGTCAACCGGTTTACTTCCTCACGCCTGACGTGGTGGGCGTGCATCTCACGGGCGAGTTGGCGGAAGGCGTCACCGCGACGGATCTCGCGCTGCACATCACGCAAATGTTGCGCAAGGCGAAGGTCGTCGGAAAGTTCGTCGAGTTTTATGGGCCGGGTGCGGCGAAGCTGCCGGTCGCGGACCGCGCGACGATTGCCAATATGGCGCCGGAGTACGGCGCGACGATGGGCTTCTTCCCGATCGATCATGAAACGGTGAATTACCTGCGCGCGACCGGACGTTCCGAGGAGCATTGCCGGATGTTCGAGAGCTATTATCGGCTGCAAGGTTTGTGGGGCACGCCGGACAAAGGGCAGATCGATTACTCCGTGTCGCTCGAGTTGGATTTGAGCGCCGTGGTTCCGAGCGTCGCCGGACCGAAGCGCCCGCAGGATCGAATCGAGCTGGCGAAATTGAAGGACGAGTTCGTGAAAGCCTTCTCCAAGCCGGTGACTGAAAACGGATTCGGCAAAGTGGCGGGTGATTTGGAGAAAAACTTTCGCATCGATTGCGAGATCGCCAGCAGCAGCGCCGGCGGCGGTAGCCAGGAGCCGGTGTCGCGCCGCGCCGCCGAAGTCAAAAACACGAACCCGCACACCGAACTGGAAATGGCGAACAACCATCCGACGCCGAGCCAGGTGCATCCCGATATGCCGGCGTTTTGTGGCGGCAACATCCGGCATGGCCAGGTGCTCATCGCCGCGATCACGAGTTGCACGAACACGAGCAATCCTTCGGTGATGCTTGCGGCTGGTTTGCTCGCGAAGAAAGCCGTCGAGAAAGGACTGCGATCCAATGTCGTCGTCAAAGCGTCGCTCGCGCCCGGCTCTCGCGTCGTAACGGATTACCTGAACAAGACCGGCCTGCAGCCGTATCTCGATCAACTGGGTTTCAATCTCGTGGGCTACGGTTGCACGACGTGCATCGGCAACTCCGGGCCGCTGGCCGCGCAGATCGAAGATACGGTCGTGAAGAACGATGTCGTGGCGGCTTCTGTGTTGTCGGGCAATCGCAATTTCGAAGCACGCGTGCACCAGAGCATTCGCGCGAACTTTCTCATGTCGCCGCCGCTCGTCGTCGCCTTCGCGCTCGCTGGCCGCGTGAATATCGACATGGCGACCGAACCGATTGGGCAGGGCACGGACGGCCCGGTGTTCCTGAAAGATATTTGGCCGACGCTGCACGAAGTCCGCGCCACACTGCACTCCGCGCTCACGCCGGAAATGTTTCAGACGCTCTACAAGGACTTCGCGGCGCAGAATCCCAAGTGGAACGAGATCCCGGCGAGCACGGGCAATGTCTATGATTGGAATTCCACGAGCACTTACATCCAGGAGCCGCCCTTCTTCGTGAACTTCGGCATGAACGCGGGGCAGATCTCGGAGATACGCGGCGCACGCCCGCTCGCCATTTTTGGTGATTCGGTGACGACGGATCACATTTCACCCGC
>DATHKK010000855.1:0-7267 GCA_035489355.1 Candidatus Limnocylindria bacterium | reverse complement strand
CCGATTGCACCAGCGACAAACTTGGGCTGGCCTGTCTTCTTCGTGACCTCATCGACTGCGTTCCGGGCCACTCGCGCCGCGGCGAGATTCAATTCACGCGCGAGCGATTGCAGCGTCGGATCGTTGATGACTTCGTCGAAGAACGCCTGGTCTTTCCGTCCTTCGCGATGTTTGAAAAAAAAGTCGTGCTGCCCAATCGTCGTCGCGGAAAAGGTATTGGTCTCGATGATGTCCGCGCCCGCTTCGAGATAGCGCCGATGAATGTCCTCAATGATCTGCGGCTGGGTGATTTGCAGCAACTCGTTGTTACCCTTGAGGTCTTTGCCCTTCCAATCCTTGAAACGCTCGCCCCGAAACCAATCCTCGCCGAGGTTCTCCGATTTCCAGTGAAGCTGGATGACCGTGCCCATCGCACCGTCGATTATGACGATGCGCTCACGCAACAACTGCTCCAGTTGGTCCAACTTGTTCGGCTGTTTGATCATCGATTGGATGCCAATCTGCCGCTTCTCTACGTAGAAATCAAGGCATCTTGATTTGAAGATATGTTCATGGCGATTGACGAACCGCTTTCATCCCTCTCTTGTTTCGCGCATGGGAGCGAAAGACTGGCTGGTGGAGAAGGCCGCAACGGCGATGTTGAATCAAGCAGTGCTGAAACCTTACGGCGTGCTGACGAAACTGAAATTGAACTCAACCGAACGCAGCATCGACGCCGAACTGGAACTGAAGGGCGAGACGCAGCCGGTGCAAATCCAAGTGCGCGGATACGAGGTGCAAGAGGAAGGCGAACACACTTATCTGGTGATAAAAAACCTGGAAACCTCCCGCGAGTGGCTGACCACGCTGGCGCGTGACTTTGCGGTGGAGCGGCCGTTCGAAGTACCCGGCTCGGTGAAGAAATTCCTGCCAATGCTCCTCGGGACTTGACCCTTCGGACAAACAAACGGCCCTGAAACCTTCGTCTCAGGGCCGTAAATTGGTTGCGGGGGCTGGATTTGAACCAACGACCTTCAGGTTATGAGCCTGACGAGCTACCGGGCTGCTCCACCCCGCGGTCAAGTGCCGCAGAAGATAGGTGTGCTCGGTGAAAGGGCAAGCGGCATTTTTAACTTTTCTGCGCTTTGCGCTAACGAGCGCGTCTCAAAGTTCGCAGTAAGTCTGGAGATGGGCGCGCAATCCGAGAATGGCCTGCGAATGAATCTGGCAGATGCGCGATTCTGTGAGACCGAAGATTTCTGCGATTTCGCGCAAGCGCATGTCTTCGAAGTAGTAGAGCGCGAGGACCTGGCGCTGCATTTGGGGCAACGCCTGAAGGTGCTTGGCAATCAATTCCGCCATTTCATTGCGGGCGACGCCGTCGAGCGGGTTCTCTTGCTTCGGGTCGGCGAAGGCTTCGTATTGCGAGGGGGAGTTGTCTCCATCGTCGCTCATGGCGGCGTCGAGGCAGACGAAAGTGGCCGGGCGAATTTCTTCGAGCAGATGATGGTAATCATTCAGCGAGATGTCGAGGGCGCCGGCAACTTCTACTTCGGTCGGGACGCGGCGCTTCTTCTGTTCGAGCTGCTTAATGGTTTCCTGGACTTTTTTGGCTTTGCTGTGAATCGAGCGCGGCACCCAATCCATGCGGCGCAACTCATCAAACACCGCGCCGCGAATACGAACGCGCGCGTAGGTCTCAAAAGTTGATCCCAGCTTCGGATTGTAATGGCGAATTGCGTCGAGCAAGCCCACGAGGCCGGCGCTATAGAGATCCTCCGCATCGACGTGCGACGGCAGAGACATCTGGAGACGGCCGACGACGGTTTTGACGAGCGGCAGATACTGTTCGACCAGGCCCGCTTCGGATTCGGCGCGCGTGGCTTTGCGGCGATAACTGCGCCAGAGCGAGGATTCCTTGGTGTTGCGGTTGATTTTTTTGTCCTCGCGGACTTGAGTGTTGAGCATCATAAGACGTGGAAGTTTTGGGTTGATGTTTTGCTGATTCAGAAGCGAAGGAAGCGCGATCTCCGGGCGAGTCGGTCCTCGCCGTTTGCCTGCTATCTCGGAGCATGTTTGCGTTTCCATTGCTGTCGGTGGGTTACGCAACGGGTGTGCCAACATGAACGCGAGGCCCGTGAACGTGTGGGGAAATGCCGTTGGAACGAGCCTTTTGCCCTGTAGGAATTCAAGAAATCAGGGGGCACTGCCGCTAAGCCGGACAGAGCGTTCCCATCCAAATGTCCCGGTGAACTGTCCCCGGTTTTTCCCCGATGCCTCACTCCGTGACAAAATGGGCACCCTCATCGGGATACGGGCGCAAATTCCCCGGAAAAGCCGGCCAGACATCTGACCCAAGGTTGGAACGGCGAAATAGGTTATCCTCGGCGACGGTCGCTTTCGCTTGGGGCAAGCGGAGCGAACCTGACCGTGAGCCGACGCTAAACACCGCTGCATTTCAAGCCGCTGGCTCCTCCCCACGCGTAAATATTAGTGGTGAAATTTTTTGGAAAAATCGCTTGTGAAAAATTTCACGACGCGGCAACTTCTCGTCCGCTTCCGGCCCGGATAGCCGGTTTCGAAAGCGGGAAGTGGAGTTCCCGAACAGCATTTTTCACTCAGCGTGAAGCATTTTCTTAAAGCCCTTAGAATCGTGTTAGCGTCGGCGTTCCTTTTGGGAACGACCTTCAGGACTGCGGCTGCCGAACAGAAACCAGTGACCGAAGCAAGCACGGCTGTGGCTGTCGAGAAAACCGCTCACGACCTCGCAGGAATGACAGAACATGAGGAAGAGCACGGATTGCCCGCCGCTGCTCCTCGATTCAAACTGGGACCGTTCACCGTCACCAACTCGATGATCATGACCTGGATCGTCGCTCTGGTAATTATCATTTCCGCTCAGGTTGCGATGCGCGCGACAAAAGCAATTCCCCGAGGAGCGCAGAACTTTTGGGAATGGCTCGTGGAAGGATTGTATAATTTTCTGGAAGGCATCATCGGACGCGACCTCGTAAAGAAGACCTTTTGGTTCTTCGCCACCGTTTTCATCTTCATTTTGTTTACCAATTGGGCCGGCCTGCTCCCCGGTGTTGGCACGATTGGTTGGGGGACGCCCGATGCGACAGGCCACTTGCATCATATCTCGCGGCCCCTGCTGCGCGGTGTAAATGCCGATCTGAACATGACTCTTGCGATGGCGGTGGTGTTCTTCGTGTGCTGGGTTGTTTGGGCATTGCAGGCGAACGGTCCGGGCGGGTTTCTCTTGCATATCTTCGGCCCGAAGGGCGACACAACCGGCTTGCTGAAGCTGCTCATGATCGTGGTGTTCCTCGCCGTGGGAATTCTCGAGGTGGTTTCAATCGTGTTCCGCCCGGTCTCTCTCAGCTTCCGTCTCTACGGCAATATTTTCGCCGGTGAGAATATGCTCGAAGCCATGGCCATCATGGGCGGGCCAGCTTTTGGCTGGCTGCTGGCGCTGCCATTCTACGCCATGGAATTGCTCGTGGGCGTTGTTCAAGCGTTGGTGTTCATGTTGTTGACGGCGGTATTTACTCTCCTTATCTGCACGCACGAGGAAGGACACGAACACGCTCACGCGCACTGATTTTCGGATTTCGATGGCCTGACCGTGTTCAATCGCGGGAGCCATCGAGCACAAGAAAGGAAACATATATGTTAATGCCCATGTTGGCGGAAATGACCGGTAACCTGCACGTCGGCCTGGCAGCGCTCGGCGCGGCCATCGGCGTCGGTTTCATCGGCATGAAGGCTTCGGAAGCGGTGGGACGTAATCCCGGCGCGGCGACGAAGATCCTTGTTCAGGCGATCCTGAGCACCGCCTTCGCCGAAGGTATCGTGTTCTTCGCCATCTTCCTGGTGAAGTAATGATTCCGGGCGCGGGGCCTCGTGCTCCGCGCCCCATATTTTCAGTTTATGAACGGACTTATTATTTTGGCAGCAGGTGATTTGGTGGATCTCGCGAAATCCACCGGCGAACAGTTCGGCTTTCAAACCCAATTGTTCATCTCGCAGGTGATCAGCTTCTGCATCGTCGCGTTCCTTCTCCATTGCTTCGCCTACAAGCCGATTCTGAAGGTGCTTGAAGAGCGCCGGCAAAAGATCACAGAAAGCCTCGCCAACGCGGAAAAGATCAAACAGGAACTCGCCAATGCTCAGGTGAAGGCGCAGGAGATTCTGGCGGGCGCGAATGCGCAGGCCACTCGGCAGATTGAAGAAGCCCGCGCCATCGCAGCGAAAGTTCAGGAGCAGGAAACGCAAAAGGCCATCGCCACCGCCAATCAAATTGTCGCCAAAGCCAAGGAAGCCAGCGAAGCCGAGCTCGTGCGCATGAAAGCCGAGTTGCGTAAGGAACTCGTCCGCCTCGTCGCGGAAACCACGGCCAAGGTGAGTGGGAAAGTGCTGACGCTCGACGACCAGAAGCGTTTGGCAGAAGAGACAACCAGACAATTGGCGGCATAACTTTTGTTTCCCGCGTTCCGCTCGAATGAAAATCTCCAAACAGTCCCGACGTGAAGCGAAAGATTTGTTCCGCGCCGCGCAGGTCAAGGGCGTGCTCGACGAGAACAAGGCGCGCCAGGTCGTCGATGAAGTCCTCGCGACGAAGCCGCGGAGCTACGTCGCGGTGCTCACGCACTTTCAACGATTGGTGAAATTGGACTTGGATCGCCGCAATGCGCGCATCGAGTCCGTGATCGCACTCGACGACGCGCAGCAGAACAACGTGAAGGCCACGCTGATAAAACGTTACGGAAGTGGGCTGAGTTTCACGTTTGCCCTGAACCCGGTGCTGATCGGCGGAATGCGAATCAAAGTGGGCAGTGACGTTTACGACGGCAGTATTCAGACGCGGCTGGCGCAGCTTGAGGAAGTTTAACGAATTTGTATGAGCACATTATTGCAAGACATTGAAGCGAAGATTTCCGGCGTAAAAACTGAGGTCGCCCGCCAGAACGTCGGCAACGTCCGCGAAATCGGCGACGGCGTGGCCAAGATCGAAGGTCTCACGGGCGCCATGCTCAACGAGATGCTCGACTTCGGCAACGGCGTCACCGGTATCGCGTTGAATCTCGAAGAGACGGAAGTCGGTGCGATCATCCTCGGTGACTACACGTCCGTCAAAGAAGGCCAGGAAGTCAAGACGACTGGCAAGCTGCTTTCCGTTCCCGTCGGCAAGGCGTTGCTTGGTCGAGTCGTGAACACACTGGGGCAGCCCATTGATGGCAAAGGGCCGATTGCCACGACGGAGTTTTATCCGGTGGAAAAAATTGCGCCGGGCATCATCAAGCGCAAGTCGGTCAGCCAACCGTTGCAGACCGGCATCATGGCGATTGACGCAATGATTCCGATTGGCCGCGGCCAGCGTGAATTGATCATCGGCGACCGTTCCACAGGAAAGACCACGATCGGCGTGGACGCGATGATCAGCCAGGCGCGGATCAACCAGAGCGAAGCCTCGAAAGAAAAAGGTTTCCGTCCCGTTTACAGCATTTACGTCGCAGTCGGCCAGAAGCAGTCGAGCATCGCACGCGTCATCGCAACGCTGGAGAAGGAAGGTGCGCTGCCCTACACGATCGTCGTCGTGGCTGCGGCGTCCGACTCCGCCGCGAACCAATACCTCGCTCCGTTTGCCGGTGCGGCGATGGGCGAATGGTTCATGGACAACGGCATGGACGCGCTGATCACCTTCGACGACCTCTCGAAGCAAGCCGTCGCGTATCGCCAGGTGTCGCTGGTGCTCAAGCGCCCGTCCGGCCGCGAAGCGTATCCCGGTGACGTGTTCTATTTGCAC
Organism: Candidatus Limnocylindria bacterium; assembly: GCA_035489355.1. Lineage (GTDB taxonomy): Bacteria > Verrucomicrobiota > Verrucomicrobiia > Limisphaerales > SIBH01 > JANNGC01. The sequence continues at coordinate 1,479 of DATHKK010000855.1, read as the reverse complement.
AGCCGTTTGCTCGAACGTTCGGCGCGCGTGTCCGAACGGTACGGCGGCGGTTCACTCACGGCGTTGCCGATCATTGAGACGCAGGCGGGTGATGTTTCGGCTTACATTCCCACGAACGTGATTTCGATCACGGACGGTCAGATTTATCTGGAAACAGATTTGTTCTATCAGGGCATTCGTCCGGCGATTTCCGTCGGTCTGTCTGTATCACGCGTCGGTTCTGCCGCGCAGATCAAGGCGATGAAACAGGTCGCCGGCCGTATCAAGCTTGACCTCGCGCAGTTCCGCGAACTCGCGGCCTTCGCGCAGTTCGGTTCCGATCTCGACGCCAAGACTCAGGCGCAACTCGAACGCGGCAAGCGCATCGTCGAGCTGTTCAAGCAGCCCCAGTACAACCCCATGCCGGTCGAAGTTCAATCGGCGGTCTTGTGGTCTATGCAGAACAACATGCTCGATGACGTGCCAGTGGATAAGGTGAAGGATTTCCAGGCGAAGATGACGGAGTTTCTCTCGACCCGCAAAGCAGAGTTGCTGGCGAAGGTTCGCGCGGAGAAAGCCTTTAGTGATGCGCTCGCGGCGGAGTTAAAAGCGGCAATCACGGAGTTCAAGCAGACGTATCGGTGAGAACTTGAGGTCGCAGTTTGCGACCTCAAGTGCGACGAAATGTTTATGGCTAACAGACCAGCAATCGCACCCGTAGAGGGGATGGATTCTCAAATCCATTTCATTCGCGGCCAGCGCGTCATGCTGGATTCAGACTTGGCCATCATCTACGGGGTGACCACGAAGCGGTTGAACGAGCAATTCCGCCGCAATCGTCATCGGTTCCCCAGCGACTTTGCGTTCCAGCTTGCGAAGGATGAGTTCCAAGACTTGAGGTCACAAATTGCAACCTCAAGTTACGGCGGCCGGCGCTATCGGCCATTTGTGTTTACCGAACACGGTGCCATCATGGTTGCCAGCGTCTTGAACAGCGCACGCGCGGTGGAGATGAGCGTCTTCGTTGTCCGCGCCTTCGTGCAGATGCGCGAAGTGCTGATGGGTAACCGCCGGCTCGCGGCGAAGTTGGCGGAGTTGGAAAAACGCGTCGGCGGCCACGATGAAGTGATTGCGGACTTGATTACGGCCATTCGCAGATTGCTTGAAACTCCAGCCGAGGAAAAACCAAAGCGCGAAATCGGCTTTCACATGCGGGAGACCTCGCCACCGTACCGAATTTCACGACGAAGATAACCCATGCCCAGCACGCGCGACATACGCCGACGCATCAAGTCGGTCAAGAACACCGCCCAAATCACCAAGGCGATGCAGATGGTGGCGTCGGCCAAGATGCGCAAGGCGCAGATGGCCGCGCTGGCTGGACGGCCTTACGCGACGTTGATGAACAATGTGCTCGCGGCAGTGACGGCCGGAGCGGGTGACTTTACCAATCCTTTGATCGAAAAGCGCGATGTCAAAAAGCGCGCACTGATCATTGAC
>DATHKK010000854.1:0-5665 GCA_035489355.1 Candidatus Limnocylindria bacterium | reverse complement strand
GCCGATCCTCAACAGAAAAACTATCCAGGAGCGCGATAACTTCCTCGGTTCGCTGGAGCAACACCCGCTCGAAGTTCGTACCGTCACCGGGTCGATCCGGTTGAGCGGCTGCGATTTCAGCGAAAGGCCGACCAGATACCGGCGGCATGTTCTCTCCGAGAATTCTCTCGCGCACTGCGTCCAGGGCCTGCAATCGATTCGCCACCGGCACGAGTTCCGTATCCGCAATCGTGTCCGTCGTGCGCGCGAGCAGATACGCCAATCCGATTTGCGGACGCACGCTCGTCGGCAGCAATCGCAGCGTGAGGTAAAACGAACGCGACACTGCCTTGAGCAGATCAGTCAGAAGTGGCTTCGCGCCCGGTTGCATCGCGCAGAGGCAAACACGAATACGCGCCAGTGTCAGGACTGAACTCGTATCAACCGAGCTGCTTGCTCCAGCGCGCGAGTTGCTTACGGACTTCACTGGTGCCTGGCGCGCCGGTCACGTTGCGGCGCGCCATGGCCTCCGTGAGAGAAAACGTTTCTAGCACATCTGCTGCAAAACTTGCATCGAGCGATTGAAGCTCCGCGAGTGAAAGTTGATTCAGCGCGCACTGTTTCTTTTCTGCGAGCGCTACGGCGGCCCCGACGACGTGGTGGGCTTGTCGAAATGCCATCCCTTTGCGCACGAGATAGTCGGCCAAGTCCGTGGCGAGAAGAGCGGAATCGCTTGCCGCCGCCCGACACACATCTGCGTTCACCGAAGTGTGGTCGAGCATCGCCGCCATCAGCCGGAGGCAACTGCGCACCGTGTCCGCACTGTCGAACAGCCGCTCCTTGTCCTCCTGCAGGTCGCGATTGTAGGTCATGGGCAGACCCTTCAATAACGTCAGCAGCGAGACGAGATTGCCGATGACGCGAGCTGACTTGCCGCGCGTGAGTTCCGCCACGTCAGGATTTTTCTTTTGCGGCATCAACGACGATCCGGTCGTGTAGGCATCGGCGATCTTGATGAAGTTAAACTCCGCGCTGGTCCAGAGAATCACGTCTTCAGCGAGACGCGACAGATGCACGGCCAACAGCGCAGCACCTGCACAAAACTCCACGGCAAAGTCGCGGTCGCTTACACCATCCATGGAGTTTTGCGTAAGTTGTGGTTTGCCTCTTGCGTCCACAAATCCAAGAAGGTCCGCGACCATCTCGCGATCGATCGGGAGCGTCGAACCGGCAATCGCGCCATTGCCGAGCGGGCAAACATTCACGCGCTGAAAACAATCTATGAACCGATGCCGATCGCGCTCCAGCATCTCCACATAGGCGAGCAAATGATGCGCGAAATAAACGGGCTGCGCCCGTTGCAGGTGCGTGTAGCCGGGAATGATGACCGCCGAATTCTTTTCCCCGAGGCCGACGAGCGCTCGCTGCAAGCCGCGCAAGTCCCCGTTCAATTCCGCCAGTTCGTCCCGAACCCACATGCGGATATCGAGCGCGATCTGATCGTTGCGGGAGCGGGCCGTATGGAGTTTTGCGCCGGCGGGCACGCGCTTCGTCAACTCCGCCTCGATGTTCATGTGAACGTCTTCCAGTGCGGTCTTCCACTTGAACTTCCCGTCCGCGATCTCCTGGCCGATCTCCTCCAGCCCGCGCACGATGTCGGCGCACTCACTCTTTTTGAGGATGCCGATTTTCTCGAGCATGGTCGCGTGAGCGACCGATCCAATGATGTCCTGCCGCCACAGCCGGCGATCGAACGAAATGGATTCGGAGAACGCCGCCACAGCCGCGGCGGGGCCAGCGGCGAACCGGCCGCTTCTGGACACAGGTTTTTTCATGAACTGCGGCGCGAATTTGCGGACCGGGTTACGGAAAGTCACGTGAGAATCTTTCCCACCGACGCGCCAGCTTTCGCCAGAACTGTACGGAAAAGAATCAGTCGCGCGGGAACACAAGGGTCATCGTCCCACCGCCGGACTCCGGGTCGATCTGGTAGCCCGGCGTGTTAGTGATCGTGAGGATAATCGTTTTGTCCGCGAGATCGTGGGTAAACTTTGGGATAACCGGCAGCAAATTAGTTCGGATGTTCGCCGGGAAGGTAATGGTTCTGGGCAGTGGCATGTAATCGACGCCTGCCACGGCGGTGCCAAAGATGGAGAAACCAACCGTCGTGGCGACAAGGCTGTCTCCATCGCGGATAAAATAAAAGCAGCCGGTATTGGTGCCGTACTGAATGGTCGGCTTTTCGAGACGGGGAGGCATGGTAAAGACCCGCACATCATGCAGGTCGTTCTCCAGTATATCGATTCGTGCGGGGTGGGTGTTCACCCTGTAACTCTCGGCGCTTGTTAACGTGATTTCTACGTAACGATCCAAATAGGCGTTTTCACGGTTATCGACGGCACAGATATCGATCGAGCCGGTGAGGAAACCAGTAGGAATTGTCAGGGCATTGCCACGCGGAACGGCAATGTATTCGACCGGCACAGCTTGTCCGCCGAACCGATAATTCACCACCACGCCATTTGAAGGTGCGGGCCATGGTAGATAGACGCTGACGCGTCCGCAGGATCCGCCCTCCGCAGCCTTGGAGATTTCCGTATGCAAAACGATTTCATTTCCACGGTCCTGTTCCAAATCCCACGGCAGGGAGAGTGCATTACTTTCGTAACCGTCACTCTGCCCATCATCGTCGGAGTCACGCTTGGAGGGATTTGTTTGGCTGACCAGCACTTCAAAGGCATCTGGCAGGCTATCCGTGTCACTGTCCAGCATTGTCCCCAGTTTGAAGAAGCGAGCCTCTGGCCAAAGGTTTGTAATCACGATGTTGGTTTCGCCGAACAACGTTCGCCCAAGCCAAACCCAGTGCGCTTGAACTTTCCCATTCCCATTCGTCGTCAGATGAATCGTGGTGAAGACATCCACAGTGTCGAATGGGTCTTCACTATTCCATGCGATCGAGACGGAAGTCGGCGAGCGCCGCTCAACCCTGAATTCAGGAGAGTTGGTTGCGTGCTCATAGGCAGGGTCATTGTAACGCACGAAAGCGGACGGAAACTGGAGTGCTTGCCGGGCTGGCCAGCCTCGTGCCGCTGCTTCGGCTCTCGTCGGATCTGATACGAGAAGCCAAAGGCACAAGATTGGCAATGAGTGATATAGCGCTAGGACGAGTTTCATTTGCTGGCCCAACGTGTCACAGCGCGCCGAGGAGTCCAACGGCATTAAGAAAACCGCTCTTCTTTCCACGGGTCGGCCGTGTTCGAGTAGCCGCGCACTTCCCAGAAGCCGAGGATGTCGCGGTCGAGGAAAACAATTTCGCGGATAAACTTTGCGCCTTTCCACGCGTAACGCTTCGGGATGATGACGCGCGCCGGCCCGCCGTGTTCCTTCGTGAGCGGTTGGCCGTTCCACGAGTGCGCGAGCATCACGTCATCGTCCATGCACACGTCGAGCGGGTTGTTCGTGGAGTATCCGTCGAAGCTTTTGAAAAACACGTGCGTCGCTTCGGGCTTCGGCTTCACCAACTCGGCGAGGGTGAAGAACGCGACACCTTGAAAACGCATGTCGTATTGGCTCCAGGTCGTCACGCAATGGAAGTCGCTCACGTCTTCGAATTGCGGCAGCGCCATGAATTGTTCCCAGTTCAACTTCACGGGGTTTTCGACTTTGCCGTGGATGTTGAGTTCCCATTTGTCGAGCGGCACTTCCGGACGCACGCCGAGATCGAGCACGGGAAAGTTGCGGACTTCGTGCTGTCCGGGCGGGAGCCGATCTGTGGAACGGATTTGCGGCCGCTTTTTGCCGGCCATCTTCGCGGCCCAACGTTCCTTCGCGGCGATGTAGCGTTCGTTCATGTCGGAATTATGACGGAAGCAATCTGTTCTTTCATCGCGAGCGCACGCAGCGAAAGCCCAGGTGAGAAAGCCCCGTGTCCGGCGCGCCTTTGCCTCGTGCGCTCGGCCGGTAGCCGCGGCAATAGACGTCCGAACACATGAACGACCCGCCGCGTTGTACTTTCTTGGGAGTCTTGGGTTCGTTCGGATCGAAACTCGTTTCCGGGCCGATGGGATTTTTTTTCACCGTCTGCGCGTAGTAGTCGGGCCGATACCAATCCGCGCACCACTCCCAAACATTGCCCGCCATGTCGTAAAGCCCGTAACCGTTGGGCGAATACGAGGCGGCCGGTGCGGTGATTCGAAAACCATCCGCGCTGGAGTTTACAACGGGGAAGTCGCCTTGCCAGATGTTCGCGCGCCATTTTCCGCCCGTGCTCACATCCGTTTCGCTCTTCGGCATCTCTTTTGCGCCACCGCGCGCGGCCCATTCCCACTCCGCTTCCGTGGGCAAACGTTTGCCCGCCCACTGCGCGTAAGCGACCGCGTCGTCCCACGCGATATGGACCGCCGGATGTTTCGGGCGGCCAGCGATGTCTGAACCGGGGCCTTCGGGATGACGCCAGTTCGCGCCGGGCGTCCACTTCCACCAGATGAAATGATTTTCGAGCGACACCGCTTCGCGCGGCGGATTGAAACAGACGGAGCCAGGCACCAGCATTTCGGGCGGCGCGCCGGGGAAATCTTTCGCGTCCGGTTTGCGCTCGGCGATGGTGACGTAACGCGTGGCGTGGACAAATTTCTCGAACTGCTCGTTGGTGACTTCCGTGGCGTCCATCCAAAAACCATCGACGGCCACTTCATGCACGGGCTGTTCATCGGGCGAACCGTCGCCAGTCCCCATTGGAAATGTGCCGGCGGGAACCCACACCATGCCGTTGGTCCAACTGGTGTTCATCGCCGCCGCGTGAGCCCGCGCGCCTTGCGCACCGATGGGATCAGGAACACCGAGGAGAGCAGGGCGTCGGCGTGGCCTCGCATCACGCCACATCCAGAAGAGAGTTCCGAGCGTAATGATGATGAGCATCGCTGCCAGCGCCGCGGGAAAAACCCATCGCGGCAGCTCGTGCGGATTTTTTTCCTCAACCATGAGGCGCGAAGTGTAGCGCAACCGTTCGGCGACGCAAAAGAACCGTTACGGCGAAGCCGCTGCCGAGGTCACGCGCAACGAACGGAATTCAACGGGTGCGCTGTTACTGCCGCCTGTGACGAGTGCCACCCGAATGCCTCGGTCCCAAGGGGGCAAATAATTTCCCTCCACATCCACATCGGTGCCCAGGGTCTGCCACGACTTCGCGTCGGCGCTGGCGCTGAAGCGAAAACGATGGCCAGCGGTGGCGGTCATCCGCAGAAACAGAGTGTCACCTTTGGGAATCGCGTTGGTGCTGAGGGTAACGTGTTTATTGTGCTGACGTTTCCACACGAACAACTCACCGTCGCGCGTGCTCACGCCGAGCGCATTCTCGCGATCGCCGAACGCCGACAGCCCCGCGCTTGGTTCCGAGGTCAGAGATTTTAAGTTCAACTCTGTTATCGCAGTGTAGTTGCCCGTCGTGGTCTTGACCGCAATCGCGTCTGCGACGAATGCGTCAGCTTTGTGTTGTGGATTCGGTGCCAGGTGGAGAATGCCACCGCCGACTTTGACGGTGGGTTCGTTGTTCTGAAGCCACTGCCATTGAGGCAGTAGCTTCGAGGCCGTGAAGTCATCAAAGAATTCGTGCGCGGGTTGTTGAACAGCCGCCAGCACGGGCGCGGTTGCTTCGAGGCTCGTGCCCTTGCCATTGTTGATCGTCGGC
>DATHKK010000853.1:0-5255 GCA_035489355.1 Candidatus Limnocylindria bacterium | reverse complement strand
GAGCGGCGCGCCGTTTCCAAGCCCGGCCTTTACGAAAGCAAAAAAGCCCGTCCTTGCGGACGGGCTTGGGAATTCATTTTCGCGCGCGCTTACGACTTGGCTTCGGTTGCTTTCGCTTCCTTCTTCGGTTCCGCGGGCGCGGCTTCGACGGGCGCATCCACCCATTCCAGGATCGCAAGCTCGGCGGCGTCGCCCTGGCGTTCGTTCATGCGAATGATGCGGGTGTAGCCGCCCGGACGATCTTTGAAGACCGGCGCGAGTTCCGTGAAAAGAATCTTCGCCGCCTGCTCGTTGTGCAGGCGGGCCACGGCGAGACGGCGGTCCGAGATGGTGCCGCTCTTGCCGAGCGTGATCATCTTCTCCGCGACCGAGCGCGCCGCTTTGGCCTTGGCCACGGTGGTCTGGATGCGTTTGTGAATGATCAGGCTGCAAACCATATTGGCCAGCATCGCATTCCGGTGTGTGCCGGTGCGGCCCAACTTGGCGGTTCGTTTCAGGTGTCGCATACAATTAAGCCGTCAGGGCTTTTTCTTCCTTCGGCGCTTCCAGCAATTCCGGATCGATGTTCATGCCGAGGCTGAGTCCAAGCGCCTGCAGTTTGTCTTTGATTTCGTTGAGTGATTTCTTGCCGAAGTTGCGGTACTTGAGCATCTCCGCTTCGGTCTTCATCGCGAGCTGGCCGACCGTGGTGATGTTCGCGTTGTTCAAACAATTCGCGGCACGCACACTCAACTCGATTTCGTTCACGCTCATGTTGAGCAACTTCTTGAGCTTCGACTTGTCGTCGTCCTGCTTCAGTTCCGCTTCTTCGAACTCGACGGCGTTCTTGTCGTAGCCGACGAACACGTCGAGATGATGCTGCAAAATCGCCGATGCCTGCGTGAGCGCATCGTCAGGAGAAATGCGGCCGTCCGTCCAAATTTCGATCAGCAAACGATCGTAATCCGTGCGCTGGCCGACACGGGCGCTCTCTACCGCGTAACGCACGCGCGTCACGGGCGAGAAAATCGAGTCGATGGCGATGACGCCGATGGATTGATCCGGCTTTTTGTTCTCGTCGCCGGAAAGGAAACCGCGGCCAATCTTCACCGTCAGCTCCATCTCGATCTTCTTCTTCTTGTCGAGCGTGCAGATGATCTGGTCTGGATTCACCAACTCAACATTCTGGTTGAGCTCGATGTCCTTGGCCGTGACCTGGCCTTCCTTGTTCGCAGACAGGAGCAGGGTCTGCTCTTCGCGGGTGTGGGCCTTGAATTTGACTCTCTTCAGGTTCAACACGATGTCAGTCACGTCTTCGACAACGCCTTCGACGGTGGTGAACTCGTGCATCGCGCCGTCCAATTTCACGGACGTAATCGCAGCGCCTTCGAGCGAGCTGAGGAGCACGCGGCGAAGCGAGTTGCCAATGGTGTGTCCGTAACCGGTTTCAAACGGCTCGGCCATGAACTTGGCGTAAAGAGGTGTGGCGGTGGCTTCTTCTTTGACCAACCGCTTGGGCATTTCAAACCGACCTAGACGTACTGGCATGTTATCCTTTCAACAATTTTAATCTGACTCGCCCGGCTTCATTCCCGCAGCCGAGCCAGCCCGTATAATTGTCTTTTTTTGGAACGACTGAAGATGAACTCCAGCACCCCGATTTCACTACTAGCGGGAATAAAATTCGACGACGGCCTGCTCGTTCGCGATCGGCTGGATTTCTTCGCGCGTCGGAACGCGCATGACCGTGGCCTTCATCGCCGTCTTATCGAGCATCAGCCAATCCGGCACCGTGCGGCTCGTGGAGCTTTCCAGCGAGCGCGTGGCCATCTGCTTGGAAGCGTTGGTGTCCTTCACTTCGACCACGTCGTTCACCTTCAGCGCATACGACGGGATGTTCACCTTGCGTCCGTTCACCTTCACGTGGCCGTGGCAAACCATCTGGCGTGCCTGGGCGCGTGTGTTTCCGAAACCGATGTGGAAAACAACATTGTCCAAACGTGTCTCCAAAATCTGCAGCATCTGTTCACCGGTCACACCGCGGCGGCGCAACGCTTTTTCATAAACGCCGCGAAACTGCTTCTCCATCAGGCCGTAGTAGTAACGGAGCTTCTGCTTCTCGATGAGACCGAGACCGTAATCCGTGTGTTTGCGGCGCGACTTCGGGCCATGCACGCCGGGACCGTAGGGACGGCGTTCGAGATATTTGGACGGGCCGAAGATCGGCACGCCGAAACGGCGGCTGATGCGAACGCGAGGACCAGTGTAACGAGCCATAAATTAATTTCGAATGACGAATTCCAAATGCCGGATTAAACGCGGCGTTTCTTGCGCGGGCGGCAACCGTTGTGCGGAATCGGCGTCACGTCTTTGATGACGCTGATTTCCAAGCCAATGGCTTGCAGCGCGCGGATGGCGGATTCACGGCCCGAGCCAGGACCCTTCACGCGAATCTCGACTTCACGCATGCCGTGCGACATCGCCTGACGGGCGGCATCCTGCGCCACCTGCTGAGCGGCGAACGCGGTGCTCTTGCGTGAACCTTTGAATCCGACGCGGCCGGCGCTCGACCATCCGAGCACGTTGCCCTGCATGTCGGTGATGCAAACCTGGGTGTTGTTGAACGTGGCGAGAATGTTCGCGACGCCCGACGTAATGTTCTTCGCGCCCTTGACCTTGACGATCTTTTTGGCGTTGGGATCTTCGCCGAGCAACTCGGCAGCAGTCGGCGCGGAAACCGCCGGCGTAATGCCGGCTTCCGCAGGCTTTGCTTCGCCAGCGGCCGCGGCTCCGGCGGCAGGCTTCTTCGTCTTAGCCGGCACGGCTTCGCCAGCAGCAGCGGCCTTGACCGGCTTCTCTGCCGTTTCCTTCTTTGCCGCCGCGGGCCTCTTTTCAGCTTTTTTTGTTTCGTCAGCCATACTTCAAATTTCTCAGTGAATGCCTGTCTTGGCGTTTGGATTGCGCTGCACGCCGACCGTCTTGCGCGGGCCTTTGCGCGTGCGCGCATTGGTGGAGGTGCGCTGTCCGCGCACTGGCAATCCACGCAAATGGCGGATGCCGCGATAGCACTTGATGCCTTGCAAGCGCTTCAAATTCATACCTAGCTCGCGGCGCAGGTCGCCTTCGATCACATATTTGCCCTCTTGGATCGCATGCACGATCTTCGAGAGCTGTGATTCGTCGAGATCTTTCGCGCGAACGCTCGGGTCGATGCCCGCGACCTTGAGGATGTCCACCGCGTTCTTCGGACCGATGCCGAAGATGTAGCGCAACGAAATGTCGATGCGCTTCTCGCCCGGAATTTCTACGCCAATGATACGTGCCATAAGATTAACCTTGCCGCTGTTTATGACGGCGGTTCGTGCACAGGACACGAATGACGCCCTTGCGGCGAATAATTTTGCAGTTCTCGCAAAGCTTCTTAACTGATGCGCGGACTTTCATTTTGTTTCCGTTCTAAAAACTATCCGGCCCTTCGAAAAATCGAAGGGCGACATTTCCAAATTCACTTTGTCTCCCGGCTTCAAGGCCAGCGCTTCCTCGCGCCGCCTCGCCGATACGTGCCCCAACAGCCGATGCCCATTCACCAACTCCACCCGAAAGAGTTTCGCCTCTCTCAGCAGTTCGACTACCGTGCCTTCAAGGCAGATCGCGTCTTTTCCCGGCACGTCAAAATCTCCGGCTCACCTTCCGTAATGAGCACCGTATGCTCAAAATGGGCGGACAATTGACCATCCAACGTCACTACTGTCCAGCCGTCTTTCAGGATTTTCACGTCGGGCCGGCCCGCGTTCACCATCGGCTCAATCGCCAAAGTCATCCCGGGCCGCAACTTCGCCGTATTTTTCCCTGGCTCTACAAAGTTCGGAATCTGCGGCTCCTCGTGAACCGTCTTTCCGACGCCGTGCCCCACAAATTCCCGCACAACGCTGTAACCGTGGCTTTCCACGTGGCGCTGAATCGCGCGCGAAATATCAACGACACGATTTCCCGAAACCGCTTGAGCGATTCCTTCATAGAGCGCCTGCTCCGTCACGTCCAACAAACGCTGCGCGGCTACTCCGCATCCGCCCACCGGCACCGTCTTCGCCGTGTCGCCGATAAATCCATTGTAGCGAACACCCACGTCGAGACTCACGATGTCGCCGAACTCGACGCGCCGATCCTTCGCCAGCCCATGCACCACTTCTTCGTTCACCGAGATGCACACGTGGCACGGATATTTGCGGTATCCCAGAAACGCACTCTTCGCGCCGTGCTTTTTAATCACGTCCGCAGCGAAGTCATCGATCTGCTTTGTTGTCACTCCGGGGCGGATGAAACTCGCCACTTCGTCGAGCACCGCACCCGCTACCGAACCGGCGGGGCGCATCGCCTCCAAATCCCGTTCGGTTTTGAGAATGATCATGAACTCCGGCCAGCACCGGAAATTCCCGGCCCGGCCGCCTCGCTTAGAAACGTCCCTTGATGCGGCCCTTTTTCAGGAACCCATCGTAATGGCGCATCAACAAGTGCGACTCCATTTGCCGCATCGTGTCGAGCATCACACCAACCAGAATCAACATGCCCGTGCCGCCAAAAAATTGCGAAACCGGGTCCGGGATGCCCATGCGCGTCGTGAGAATAATTGGAATCACCGCGATCACCGTCAGGAATACCGCGCCAGCCAGCGTGATACGACTCATGGCGTTGTGCAGAAATGTGCTGGTCGCTTGGCCCGGACGCACGCCAGGGATGTAACCGCCGTACTTCTTCAGGTCATCGGCGATCTGCAATTCGTTGAACTGCGTCGCCACCCAAAAATACGAGAAGAACAAAATCATCAGCCCATAAGCGACCAAGTAAAGGGGCGAACGATCCGACAGCATGTTGGCCAGCTTGGTCAGGAACGGCATGCTGAAAAACTCACCCGCTTTGGAGAACACCTGGGCCGGGAGCATCAAAATCGCGCTCGCAAAAATCACCGGCATGACACCCGCGTAGTTCACACGCAACGGCATGAAAGACGTTCCGCCCTGATAAACTTTGCGCCCCACGGCCCGCTGCGCGTACTGTACCGGAACCTTGCGCTGGGCTTGCGTGATTGCGATGACGCCCGCGATGACGGACACCAACAGCGCCAGCAGCACGATAGCGTAGAACGGATTGAAGCCTCCTTCGTCTCCGGTGCGGCTGAACATGTCCACCAATCCCTGCCCGGCCATGGGCAGTCGCGCCAAAATGCCGATCGTGATCACGAGCGAAACACCGTTGCCGATGCCGCGTTCGGTAATCTG
>DATHKK010000852.1:0-5648 GCA_035489355.1 Candidatus Limnocylindria bacterium | reverse complement strand
GCTCAGGTTCCAATCCCAAATCGGTTCCATCTTCAATTTATCGCCGCGATCTTTCGTGAAGAATGTGCTGAAGCGGAACCCATCGATGTTCTTCGTCGCCTCGACGAACAGGTGCTGATCGATGAACGAGTCCACGTCGATGAAAGCGGCATAACCATTCGTCGGATTGCGAAAATCTTTTCCGTAAAGCGCCGCCTCGAAACGATTCAAGTAATTGGTCAGCCAGGCCCGCTGCGCCGTGGTGATCTTCGCTGGCTTCGGTTCGACGAAAAAGAACGGGCTGGCGTTGCTCGTGACAAATCCTTCCCCACTCGCGACGAGCCGCGCTGAACCGGGCGGCGGCTCCGCCGGGCCGAGCGTGAAGACGTTGGTGATGAGCGCCTGATTCGTCGTGAGCACCGGCACGTTGGTCAGGAGCGCGTTCGTCACCACCAGGCTGTTCGTGACCACCACCATGTTCGTAATGACCACGAAATTCGTGAGTGGCACTGTGTTGGTGCTCACCATGAAATTGGTCCGGTAAGTGGCCGAGGTCATGATCATCACCGTCGTGGTGATGACCGCGGTATTGGCATCCACGCTGTTGGTCGTCGCCATCATGTTCGTGCCGATCACGGCCTGCGTCGCGACGATCGGATTGGTCGCAATGACGGTTTTACTTGTGACCGTCATGTTGGTTGCGACCGGGAAATTCGTAGCCACCAACAGATTCGTAGCCACCACGAAGTTAGTCACGTTCACGAGGTTCGTCGTGATGATCGAATTGGTCCTCAACACAGTGACCGAGGGCGGCGGCACGAGAATATTGACTCCCGCGAGAAAATTTGTGATTGGCCCAATGTTCGTCACGATCGAAAGTGCATTCGCGAAAGCTGGCAGGTCGGCTGAGGGTTGAAACCCGCTGGCGGCGGCCGGGAACCCGCCGGGGCCGGTTGGAAATCTCCCCATCAATGGCGGCGGCCCGCTGCGGGCTGGCCCATCGGTCGGCAAGTCAGCACCGACTTTTTCGAGATGATCTTTCTTGAAGAGATAACCGCCGGTGATGTTTGGTTCGGCGTTGTCCTTGGCGGAAATTTTGCGTAGCGCCACGCGACTCGGCGCAACCTTTACCTTTTCTTCCAGCACATAGACTCCCGCGTAATGCGCCTGCGCCAAATTGTTCGTCGTGTCGTTCAGAAATACTTCCACGAAACGCGTCCGGCTCGCGTAGTGGCCGAGCTTGTGGCTCAACTCGTAGGCCAGCACGTCGCGAATCATCGTCTTGTCGGCGTAAGGCGCGTAGAGGACCCAATCCGAGTCGGCGGGCATTCCGAGAAGCGGCACGGCTGTTTCCTCGCCGGTTTCGTTGAGGGTTTCCACCGAGTAGGATTTTTTCGGATTACGCAGCGATGTGAAGCCGCGCGGTTTCAACTTCGCCGGGCCGGCGAACTCGCCGGGTTGAGTCAGCATCGCGCGCTGATTTGTCCCGATATTGATCACGTGCATCCAAGCCGCCGGCGCGTTGCCCGGCGAAGGAATGGCTTGTCCAAACGTGTTGATGATCACAAGCGGCAAGGTCGAAGTGAACGCCGCGACGTTCGTCTCCAGCAGCGTGTAAACTTCTCCCGCAACAGAGCCAGCGATCGTGCCGGAGGCAAACGCCTTCGCCTTGAGCAAGGCGGAGTTGGTCAGCAGGAGCGGCGCGGTGTAGAGCGGCGCATTGGTGCCGGGTTCCGAGCCATCGAGCGCGTAACGGATCTCCTGGGCCGTGCTGCTGAGTGTGACGGTCACACTGCTGGCAAAAACACCACCGCGCGGAGCAAAGGTGACGGATGGGCGCAACTCCGCGGCCTCACTCGCAACAATGCAGAGCATTCCCGCGACAGTCGCGAGCGCTCGCTTGAAAATGAATCCCGAAAATCCCATGCGTTCCAAAGTCGGTTTGGACGTTGCCAGACACTGGATCTGATCAAAAAATTTTCGGCGGGCGTCGAGACCCTGAATCGCAAACCGGCGGAAGCATCGCGCCAGGTACATGTCATCGGGGTTGCTGTTGCTCCTCATGGCTCCATCACCTTATCGCCCTCCATGGCGAACGACTGTAGATGCGTTTTCCGGCATTTTCCAACTAAGCCCGAACTCGGGCCGTTTGGCCGACGCGCGGTTCACGCTTGGAATGGGGAATTGCCGGACCATCTTTGTTCCTTTCGTTTGATTCTGTCGAAGTCTGAATCGTTCCGGTTTGGCGCAGCGCGAAAATGTGGTGAAAAGGCGTGAACACCGCATCGGCATTGCTCGTCTCTCTTGGCCCGTGTAGTTTCACGGCTTCACAAACTTGCGTATGAAACACGAATTGCGTTCGGTGCTGCTGGCGTTGGGCTTGATGGCGGCCACCTGGGCCGGGGCCGCGGACAAATTGGAACTGCGCCCAGGCGATCACATCGCCGTCATCGGCAACGCGTTCCCCGACCGCATGCAGCACTCTGGCTACTTCGAGGCGCTTACCTACGACAAGTTTCCCAAACACGAACTGGTCTTTCGCAATCTCGGCTTCACCGCCGATGAAGTGGCGCTGCGCCCGCGCTCGGCGGATTTCGGCACGCCCGAGGAGTGGCTGACCAAAGTGCAAGCGGACGTAGTGCTGGCATTCTTCGGCTTCAATGAATCGTTCAAGGGCGCGGCTGGTCTACCGAAGTTCCGCGACGATCTCGACAAGTTCATCAAGGACACGTTGAAGGCGAACTACAGCGGCAAGGGCGCGCCGCGTCTCGTACTGTTCTCGCCCATCGCGGCGGAAAAACACAGCGACGTGAACCTTCCCGACCCAGCGCCCATCAATCGCCAGGTCGAGCCGTACGTGAAGGCGATGGCAGAAGTGGCGAAGGCGAACAATGTGCCGTTCGTGGATCTGTTCGCGGCGTCGAAAAAATCTTACTCGGATGCGAAGCAATCGCTAACCATCAACGGCATTCACTTGAGCGACGAAGGTTACAAGGCGCTGGCTCCAGCGATGTTCACGGCCGTGTTCGGCGAGAAAGCGCCTTCGACCGTTAGCACGGGTTTTGAGAATCTCCGCGACGCCATCAACGACAAGAACAAGATGTGGTTCTCTCGCTATCGCACGATGGATGGCTACAACGTGTATGGCGGGCGCTCGGCGCTGGCCTATCAGCCGGACAAGACCCCGTTCATTACGGACCGCAAGCCGGCGGCACCGCACATCTCGAACTTTCAGGTCATGCAGGAGGAGATGTCGCAGCGCGACGTGATGACCGGCAACCGTGATCGGCGTGTCTGGGCCGTGTCGCAAGGCGGTGACCTGGCAGTGAAGGACGAGAACCTGCCGCCGGTCACCGAGGTGAAGAGCAACAAGCCGGGAACGAATCCGGACGGCTCGCATCCGTTTCTCACCGGACAGGAGGCCATCGAACATTTGAAAGTGCCGCCGGGCTGCAAGGTGCAGTTCATCGCTTCTGAGAAGGAGTTTCCCGAACTCGTGAAGCCCGTGCAGATGGCGTTCGACACGAAAGGCCGGCTGTGGGTCGCCGCGTGGAAGAATTATCCCGAGCGTACGCCGACGAGCAAAGACGGCGACAAGCTGCTCGTGTTCGACCTGAACGCCGACGGCAGCGTGAAGAAGATGACGACGTTCATCGACGACTTGAATTGCCCGACAGGATTTCAGTTTTACAAAGACGGCGTGTTGCTCATGCAGGCGCCGGACCTGTGGTTCGTGCGCGACACGGATGGCGACGGAAAGGCGGATTCGAAAGTGCGCGTGCTGAATGGAATGGATTCAGCGGACTCGCATCACACCGCGAACGCGATTTGCTACGAGCCGGGCGGAGCGATTTATCTGAGCGACGGCGTGTTTCATCGCACGGGTGTCGAGACAGTGCGAGGCCCGGTGCGGAACAGCGACGCCGCGATTTATCGGTATGAACCGCGCTCCACCAGGTTCGAGCGCTACATCGCGTATGGTTTCGCGAACCCGCACGGACGCGTGTTCGATTACTGGGGCAACGACATCGTGACCGACGCCACGGGCAACGCGAATTACTTCGGCCCGGCGTTCAGCGGCTATCTCGGCGACAAGGCCGGCGACAAACATCCTGGCATGAACACGTTTTGGAAACAGCCCTCGCGCCCATGTCCGGGCACGGCGATTCTCTCCAGCCGCCATTTTCCCGAGTCGATGCAGGGCGAATTCCTGAACATCAACGTGATTGGTTTCCAGGGCATCTTCCGCGTGGACGTCACGGAGGAAGGCTCCGGCCTCCAAGGCGCCACGGTGAGCACGCCGATGCTCGACAACGACAACACGAAGAATCCGAACTTCCGTCCCATCGCGGCGGACGTTGCGCCCGACGGCTCTCTTTATTTCCTCGATTGGGCCAACTCCATCATCGGCCACATGCAGCATCACTTGCGCGATCCGAACCGCGACCAGATTCATGGCCGCATCTACCGCATCACCTATCCAGGGCGTCCGCTGCTCACGCCGATGAAGATCGATGGCGAGCCGATTGCCAATCTGCTCGATGTGCTCAAAGAACCGGAAGACAACGTCCGCACGCGCGCGAAGATTGAACTCGATAAACATCCGACCAAGGCCGTGATTGCCGCCGCGCAGAAGTGGTCGAAGCAGTTCGATCCGAAGAAGGCGGAAGATTCACACCACTTGCTCGAAGCGCTTTGGCTGCACCAGTGGCACAACGTGGTGAACGAGCCTTTGTTGAAGCAACTTCTTCAATCGCCTGAGCCACGCGCGCGGGCGCAAGCGGTGCGCGTGCTGTGCTATTGGCGAGACCGTGTTTCGCAGCCGCTCACACTGCTCAAGATCGCCGCCAACGATTCCGCGCCGCGCGTGCGACTCGAAGCCGTGCGGGCTGCGAGTTATTTCGAAGGCAACGAGGCGATGGAGGTTGCTTATCAGATCACAAAATATCCGACGGATTACTATCTCGACTACACGTTCAAGGAGACGACGAAGCAGTTGCAGAAATCGGTGAAAGATTATGTGCCGAAAGATCCAGCGCTGCTCGCCGCTGCCGTCACGCGCATGTCCGACAAAGAACTCGCCGCCGCGCCGAGCACGGAACCCGTGCTCATGGCTCGGCTCGATCGCAAGACGCTCGACGTGAACACGCGCAGCGCCGCGCTGGATGAATTGGCGAATATGCGCAAGACCGACCGCGCGACGGAAGCCGTGGCAGCGTTGACCCGCCTGGACGAAAGCGGCGGGCCGTTGCAGCCCGTCAACGATCTCGCGTTGTTGCTCACGGCGATGCCGGAAAATCTTGGCCCGGTGCGAAACAATTTGCAGCGCCTCACGAGTGACACGCATCAGCCCTCGGTGCGCCGCGCAGCCTCGGCAGCGTTGGTCGCGGCCGATGGCAAGCCTGACCTCGCGTGGGAAAAGACAGCCGGGAATCCCGGCGGACGAGTGCTGTTGATCGAATCCATCGTGATGCTCGCCGATCCTTCAGCGCGCGAAAAATTTCAACCGTTGCTCGTGGCGGCGCTCGCCGATGAGCGCACGCGTCCTGAAGTGCGTTCGGCGGCGCTGCGCGCGTTGCCGCTAATGGGCAATGAGAATGCTGGGAAGAATTACGGATTGCTCGCGGCGCAGTTGAGTGGCGGTAAGGACGTGACAGCGGCGGCCGGGG
>DATHKK010000851.1:0-3289 GCA_035489355.1 Candidatus Limnocylindria bacterium | reverse complement strand
AAAGCCGTGCGCGCCTTTGCGCAGCAGGGCTACAAGGTCTATCCCGTGAATCCGAATGAGCCGGAGGTGGAAGGGTTCAAGACCTACCCGACAATCGAGGACGTTCCTGAGCGGCCCGGCATCATCAGTTCGTTCCCGGTGCGCAGCAACGGGCAGAAACTGGAGATCGTCCAAGGATTGCCGGTGAACGAATTCAGTCGCGGGAAAATCGATGTGACCGTCAAGGAACTCACGGAAGAGCGCGACATGGTCCGCGAGATTCTGAAGTAATCAGAGTCGCCTTGGAGAAACGCCGACTGCGATGATGCTGCACGCTTGAATCGCGTTCAGCCCAAGGCGTTCGCATTCGGCCAACACTTCGTCTGACTCAGTGCCGGGGTTGAGGAACAGCTCATCGCAGCCACGCGCGGCGATGTCCGGAAGAATCTTCACGAGTCGTTGCGGTGGAATATAAACCGTGATGATGCCGGGCCGCTCAGGAACGTCCTCGATGGTCGGGTAGGTCTTGAACCCTTCCACCTCCGGCTCATTCGGATTCACGGGATAGACCTTGTAGCCCTGCTGCGCAAAGGCGCGCACGGCTTTGTTGCCCCATTTCTCCCGATTGCTCGAAGCGCCGATGACCGCCACGGTTTTCATGGTTTCAGCATACTCGTGGGCCGCTGCTTTAACGAGGGCACGCATGAATTGTTCCCGGAGCGCCCACGAATAAAGTTCATTTCAGCCGCAAGTTCCATTTGCCGAAAGACAAGCGTGCGCTACTTTTGGCGCCCCGCTGGCCGGAAATGGGTTGTTGACACCCTCTGGGTGTTTTGATGCTATCTCCGTCCCTTTTGGGGAAAGGCTTTTATGTACGCAGTTATTGAAACAGGCAGTAAACAATATCGCGTCGCGCCGGGCGATACGATCGAAGTGGAATCGCTCGACACGGAAGAAGGAAAAGAAGTGACGCTGGATCGCGTCCTCTTCGTGGCGAACGATGGAAAATTTTCCGTGGGCGCGCCCCTCGTTGACAAAACGACGGTCGTGGCCGATGTGGTAAAACATATCCGCGGGCCGAAAACGATCGCTTTCAAGATGAAGCGTCGCAAAGGGTATCACCGCACGGTGGGACATCGTCAGGAACTGACGGTGCTCAAGATTAAGGAGATTAAGGCTTAGTTTATGGCACACAAGAAAGGTCAAGGCAGTGTTCGCAACGGACGTGACAGCGTCAGCAAGCGTCTGGGTGTGAAGCGGTTTGGTGGCGAGCACGTCACCGCCGGCAGCATTCTCGTGCGTCAGCGCGGGACGAAGTTTATCGCCGGCCAGAATGTCGGCACCGGTCGCGACTGGACATTGTTCGCGCTGGTCACCGGCAAAGTCCTTTTCGACAAAGGCAGCCGTCGCGTCAATATCGTCCCCGACGGCGTCGCGCAGAACAACTAGCAGTCCGTTTGATTTCGCCGGTCGCGTCACGGTTCGTGACGCGACCTTTTCTTTGTAAGTTGGACATTCTTTCGGCTGGATTTGGTCCGTTCTCCTGCAACAACAGCCGACCCATTATGCGCATAGGGTGTTGCAACGAATAGACTGATTCCGTTCAATGCGCGCTTCCGAATGAACGTTCCATTTCTAAATCTCACCGCGCAGTACGAGTCTCTGAAGTCCGAGTTGCTGCCTGCGGTTGAAAAGGCATTGGCGAGTGGTCACTACGTCCTCGGCCCCAATGTTGCGGCGCTGGAACAGGAAGTGGCCGCTTACACGGGAACGAAATTTGGCGTGGGCGTGAATTCCGGCTCTGATGCGCTCACGCTGGCGCTCCGAGCGCTCGACATCGGACCGGGTGATGAGGTGATTACCACGCCGTTCACTTACATCGCGCCGGCTGAGTCGATTCATCAAGTCGGCGCGAAAATTGTTTTCGCCGACGTTCATCCACGCACGTTCAATATCGATCCGGAGGAGGTCGCGCGAAAAATCACGCCAAGACGAAGGCAATCATTCCGGTTCACTTGTTCGGGCAGGCCGCGCCACTGGACGAAATCTTTGCGCTGACAAAACCCCGAGGCATTCACGTGATCGAAGATTGCGCGCAGACAATCGGCGCAACTTACAAAGGCACGCCAGTCGGCAGCTTCGGCGCGCTAGGTTGCTTCAGTTTTTATCCGACGAAGAACCTCGGCGCAGATGGCGATGGCGGCATGGTCGTCACGAGCGACGAGGCGCTGGCGAAGAAATTGAAGATGCTGCGCGTGCATGGCATCGAGCGCCGTTACTTTCACGACTTGCACGGCTACAACTCGCGGCTTGATGAATTACAAGCGGCCATCCTGCGCGTGAAGCTGCCGCACCTGAAGGGCTGGAACGCGCGCCGGGCGGAGATTGCGCACTACTACACGCAGAACCTGGAGCATCTGCCGCTCGAATTTCCGGTGACGGCGAAAGATAACACGCATGTTTTTCACGTGTATGCGGTGCTAGGCGATCGGCGTGATGCACTTCAGAGATTTCTCGCCGACAAAGGGGTGCCTACGATCATCTACTATCCGCAGCCGCTGCACTTGCAGAAGGTTTACGAGAATCTCGGCTACAAAGAAGGGGATTTCCCCGTCGCGGAAAAAATCTCGAAGCTGATTCTGCCGCTGCCGATGTATCCCGAGCTGACGAAGGAACATCTCGATCAAGTAGTGGGAGCCATCCTCGGCTTCTTCGCGCAGCCGTGAACGTGCCCCCCGGCATCTTGCCGGGTTCCCGTTCTACAAAGGAGCGCACCAAATCGCGCATGGGCGCGCCGACCCGGCAAGATGCCGGAGGCGCGTTACAGCTTCACGAGATTCGCTACCGTCTGCACATCTTTGTCACCGCGGCCGGAGAGGTTCACGATCACGAGATGGTCCTTCGACATTTTGGGCGCGCGTTCGATGCAAGCGGCGATGGCGTGAGAAGATTCCAGCGCGGGGATAATTCCCTCCAAGCGCGCCAGCTTTCCAAAAGCGTTCAACGCCTGATCGTCTGTGGCGTAGGAATACTCGACTCGTACTTCATCGTGCAGCCAGGCGTGCTCGGGGCCGACGGCAGCGTAGTCGAGTCCAGCGGAGATGGAGTGGGTAAGTTGAATCTGCCCGTCGTCGTCTTGGAGAATGTATGAGCGCGTGCCCTGCAACACGCCGAGCGAGCCGCCGTGAAAACGCGCCGCGTGTTGCTCGGGCTTGATGCCCAGCCCGCCGGCTTCCACGCCGAGCATCCTCACGTTGGCGTCTTCGAGGAACGGATAGAAGAGTCCGATCGCATTCGAGCCGCCACCGAC
>DATHKK010000850.1:0-5401 GCA_035489355.1 Candidatus Limnocylindria bacterium | reverse complement strand
ACCGGCACGAAATTCGGCTGCGGCATGGCGCAGTGCGGCGCGTGTACGGTCCACCTCGAGGGCGAAGCGGTGCGCTCGTGTGTCACGCCGGTTTCACGCGCGGCGGGCAAGGAGGTCGTGAGCATCGAAGGGCTTGCGCCGGAATATTTCCGACCGTTGCAGCAGGCGTGGATCGCCGAAGACGTGCCGCAGTGCGGTTACTGTCAGTCGGGACAAATCATGGCAGCAGCGGTGTTACTGCGCGAGAGAGCCAAGCCCACGGACGACGAGATCAACGTGGGAATGGCGGGGAACATTTGCCGCTGCGGAACATATCAACGCATTCGCCGTGCGATTCATCTGGCGGCGAAGTTGAAGGCGGAAGGGCGTGCGGGATGAACGCGGACAGCCAATGGGGGAACCAAATGAACAGCATCGTTAATCTCAGTCGCCGGGATTTTCTCAAAGCAGGCGCGTTCGCAGGCGGCGGCTTCGTGCTCGGCGTTTATCTTCCGGGACTTGCGCGTGCGGCTGAGGCGGCGCCAGCGAACGCGCCTCTCGTGCTCAACGCCTTCGTCCGCATCGGCCAGGACGACATTGTGACAGTCATAGTGAATCACTCCGAGTTGGGGCAAGGACCTTACACCAGCGTGCCGATGATGGTCGCGGAGGAGTTGGATGCGGACTGGAGCAAGGTGCGCTACGAACCCGCACCGGTCGCGCCGGAATACAATCATTCCGTCTATGGCATTCAGATGACGGGCGGCAGCACGAGCACTTGGACCGAATGGGAGCGCGTGCGCAAAGCCGGCGCGGCGGCGCGCCATATGTTGGTCGCGACGGCGGCGGACGGCTGGAAAGTTGAGCCGGCGAATTGTCGCACGGAAAATGGCTCCGTCATTTCACCCACCGGACAACGTGCGTCGTACGGAAGCCTCGTCGAGAAAGCGTCGAAGCTGGACCCGCCACAAAATGTTCCGCTGAAAGATCCGAAAGATTTCAAAATCGTGGGCAAGCCGACGAAGCGTCTCGACACGCCGGACAAAACGAATGGCAAAGCCATCTTCGGTCTTGATGTGAACGTGCCGGGAATGCTCGTCGCCGTCGTGGCGCGCGCGCCGGTGTTCGGCGGCAAGCTCAAAAGTTTCAACGCGGACAAGGCAAAAGCAGTTCCAGGCGTTCGACATGTCGTGGAAATTGAACGCGGCGTCGCAGTCGTGGCGGATGGTTTCTGGCCCGCGAAGCTGGGACGCGAGGCGCTGGAGATTTCCTGGGACGAAGGAGCGCTGGCCACGCTCGACAGCAACAAGCAGCGCGAGGGGTACGCGGAACTTGCGCGAAAGCCGGGTGCGGTCGCGAAGAAAGAAGGCGATGCGGCAAACGCGCTGGGCGGTGCTGCGAAAAAATTCGAGTCCGTTTACGATTTGCCTTACCTCGCGCACGCCACGATGGAGCCGCTGAATTGCGTGGCCGACGTGCGCGCCGACAGCGCCGAGGTTTGGACTGGCACACAATTTCAAACGCCGGACCGCGACGCCATCGTGAAGGACACCGGCCTGAAGCCCGAGCAAGTGAAGTTGCACACGATGCTCTGCGGCGGCGGCTTCGGGCGGCGCGCCGTGCCCGACAGTCATTTCGTCGTCGAAGCGGTGCAAATCTCAAAGGCGATCAAGACGCCGGTGAAAGTTATTTGGACGCGCGAGGACGATACGCGCGGCGGATTTTATCGTCCGCGCGCGTATCACTCGGTCAGCGCCGGTTTGGACGCGGACGGAAAACCCGTCGCGTGGCAGCAACGGATCGTTTGCCAATCGTTCATGGTGGGCACGCCCTTCGAGTCGAAGATGATTAAAGAAGGCGTGGACGATACGGCGGTCGAAGGCGCGAAGGACATTCCCTACGATATTCCCAATCTGCTCGTGGATTGGCAAATGGCGCCCGGTGGCGTGCCCTGTTTGTGGTGGCGTTCCGTCGGCCATTCGCACACGGCGTTTGTCGTCGAGACGTTCATCGACGAACTCGCGCACGCGGCGGGCAAGGACGCGTTTGAATTTCGCCGCGATTTGCTGGGCAAACATCCGCGGCACAAACGCGTGCTGGAATTCGTTGCCGAAAAAGCCGGCTGGGGAAAACCGCTCGCCGAGGGACGCGGACGTGGCATCGCGATGCACGAATCGTTCGGGAGTTTTGTCGCGCACGTCGTCGAGGCGTCTGTTTCCAAAGAGGGAAAAGTCAAAGTTCATCGCGTCGTGGCGGCGGTGGATTGCGGGCCGGTCGTGAATCCGGACACGATACACGCGCAGTTGGAAGGCGGTGCCGTCTTCGCGCTCACTGCCGCGCTCTACGGCGAAATCACGTTCGAGAAAGGCCGTGTGAAGCAGCGAAATTTTCACGACTACCCGATGCTGCGCATGAACGAAATGCCGGAGGTGGAAGCGCACATTGTTCCCAGCACGGAGAAGATGGGCGGCGTCGGTGAGCCGGGCGTGCCGCCGGTCGCACCCGCGCTGGCAAATGCGATTTTCGCCGCGACGGGGAAACGTATTCGGCGTTTGCCGATTCAGACGGAAGAGTTGAGGAGAGTTTAACCGAACGATTCACCAGAACTACAACTCAGGGAACAACATGAACTCGGAATTCGAATCCATCTTCGCTCGATTGCGCGGCATTCTTCTGAACTATTCCGGCTCCCTAGAAGTGAGCGACGACCGGCCCGGCCATTACTGCCTTGAAGTTGTCTTCAGTCCCAAACTGAAGAAGGCGTTTCCTGTCGCCTGGGTGAAAATCGTGAAAGGCTACGTGAGCTATCATTTCATGCCCGTGTACCTGTTTCCGAAGCTGTGCGATGGCCTGTCGAAAAAGTTGCGGGCGTGGATGCAAGGCAAGTCGTGCTTCAACTTCAAAGTCGTCGATGAGGCGCTGTCGAAGGAACTGGAGCAGGTGACTGCGGATGGATTTGCCGCGTGCCGAAAGGCGGGTTTTGCCCCCGAACACGATCAGTCGGTCGAGCAGCAGGGGACCGTGGCCACTTTCGCGAAGCCAGTTAAGAAAGCCGGTGCGAGTTTGCTCCTGGCCGTGGTGGTTTTGCTGACAAGCCAAGGCTGTCAGCACCAAGACTCCGTGTCGTCAGGCGCTGCTCCTGGCGCAGAGCGCAGTTCGAAGATCGCCCCGCGCGATGACGCCGCTTCGCGCGCCGCGTTTCTTGCCGCCTATTCTGTCCTGACGCACCCGCGCTGCCTCAACTGCCATCCGAAAGGCGACCAGCCTTTGCAAGGCGAAGATAGTCACATCCATTTGCAAAACGTCCAGCGCGGCTCCGATGGCAAAGGTCTCTTCGCGATGAAGTGCGCGAACTGTCACCAGCTCAAAAATCTTTCCGGCGAGAACATGCCGCCCGGCCATCCCGAGTGGCACTTGCCACCTGCGAACATGCGGATGGTCTTCGAGGGAAAAACGCCGGCGGAACTCGCGCGCCAGCTCAAGGACCCAAAACTAAATGGCGGCAAGACGCTCGAACAAATCGTTCACCATTCCGCCGAAGATTCGCTGGTGGCGACTGGCTGGCAACCCGGGCCCGGCCGCAGCACGCCGCCGCTCAGTCAGGCCGAGTTTGGCAAAAAGATGCGTGAGTGGGTGGACAGGGGCGCGGCCATTCCGGAGTGATCAACACTGCGCATTAACGCCGCAGGTTCCAATCGTCGCGGGAGTATCGCTCCTGGACGAGGGCGGTGGCGCGATCCTGTGGAACGATGGTGGCAACTTCCTGGGCATTCCAGGCACGACGCAGAGTTTCGCGAAGACGATCCGGGGGCGCGGAGATGTTCTGCACAAATTCCGCGTGGCCACGACTCCCGCGATAGTCCGGCTGCGCCGAAGGAAATCGCAGCAACGCATCGATGAGCGAGAGATCGAAGTGGTGAAGAATGGTGCCGTGAAGGACCAGCGCATGGCGGCGGCGGCGTTGGGCGTTGCCGGAGAATTTGAGCCAGCCGGTTTTCGGCTTCGCAATCTTACTCGTACGCGAAGGGGCGAGATCGTTGGGATTGGCGAACGCCAGATCGGTGTGACCCTTGATCGCGACGTTCACTCCCAGCAACTTTTCCAGAGCCGCGCGATTCCGCTCCATCACAAGTTCGTTCGTGCCTGTCACAGTCGTGAGCGGACCATCCTCGGGGATTCTCAACGTGAGGTTGTAATTCAAACATCCGGGTCCTTGCACCACAGTGCCGCCGCCGCTGCAACGGCGCAGGATGGGCACCTGGCGGCGACGACATTCCTCGACGTTGACTTCGCTTTCGACTTTGTTCGCATAGCCGACGACAACAAAAGTCGAGCCGGATTCCCACAGGCGAAGTGTCTCGACGCCTTCCGCTTCGCAGAGATCGAGCAACGCTTCGTCGCACGCGAGATTTTCGGCCGGCGTGTCGAGTGTGAGATTGAGGAATTTCACGGGGTGGATTGAACAGAAGGAGACGAAGGAAACAAAGAACAGCTTGAACATTTGCCTTCTGCGATGACGGCAGGCTTACACAATTTCATCGCTTGGTTTTGATTTGCCCGTCGTTTAGCTTCAACAGCCTGTGAGTGACAATGTGAATGTTGAAAAGTCGTCCATGACGCGTTTGCCGGCGCACGGCATCCGTGAAACCGGTGCCTCGAATGCGCTTTCGTCGCTGCGCGGTAACGGCAAAGGGAATCGCCAAGCCCTCGAATCCCTTGAAGAGATCCTGGAGCTTGTCCTGCGCACGCAGGGGGAAGAACAGGCGCCGCTTTTTTTGGAACATCTCGTGGACCGGTTGCGCCGCGCGGGCCTGAAAGTGCCCGGTCCCGTCAGCACACCGTACATGAACACCATTCCGGTGTGCGAGCAGCCGGATTACCCGGGCGACGGCGGCATCGAGCGGCGCATTCGGAGTATCATTCGCTGGAACGCGATGGCCATGGTGGTCAACGCGAACCAGAAACATGATGGCCTCGGCGGTCACATTTCGAGTTTCGCTTCCAGCGCCACGCTTTACGAGGTTGCGCAGAATCATTTCTTCCGCGGAGGCGACAAGGGCCTGGCCGATTTTGTTTTTTTCCAGGGCCATGCCACGCCGGGAAATTACGCGCGCGCTTTTTTGGAAGGACGGCTCACCAAGGAGACGCTCGCGAACTTCCGCCAGGAACTCGCGGAAGGCGGCGGGCTTTCCAGCTATCCGCATCCGTACCTGATGCCGAACTTCTGGCAGTTCCCCACGGTCTCGATGGGGCTGGGGCCCATCATCTCGATTTATCAGGCGCGTTTTCTCCGCTACTTACAGGCGCGCGGGTTCATCCCCAAAGAAAACGAGCCGAAGGTCTGGGCATTCGTCGGCGACGGGGAGAGCGATGAACCGGAAACACTCGGCGCCCTGACGCTCGCCTCGCGCGAGAATCTCGA
>DATHKK010000849.1:0-2816 GCA_035489355.1 Candidatus Limnocylindria bacterium | reverse complement strand
CAATCGCTCGACGGAGCGCTTGGCGTGCAAGAGCTTCACACTCTGGAGTCATTTCGGCGGTGGACGACGGCAACGGTGCTGCTTGTCCTGTGGCGGCACTTGCTGGGAGACCAGGCAACCGACTCACCAACACGCTGAACTCGTTCTTGAGGGAGAGTTCGTTGCGTCCACCATCCGGCGTGCCGGTAACGGCGAAATACACTGTGCTCGCGGAGTTCGCGGGCAGCACACCGGGCGCGTCGCTGATGGATTGGAAGTAAAGCCGGTTGCCAACGCGCACGCAGAAGCTCTCCGGCAGATAGCGAATGTCCCGCTCGGACTTGTTCCGGAGTGTGACATGGAAAACGAGCGTGTCTTCCGGGTTGAAACGGAACACCTCCTCGACGCGAATCTCGTAGTCATTGAAATCCGTGATTTGCGGTTGGTCACCGAACGCCCTGGCTTCAGCGCCGGCCACTGCGTCCGGTTGTTGTTTCTTCAGCAACGGGAACGCCTTTGCCTTGTCCAGCAACGCAAGCAATCGCGTCGGCGTGACCTGTGGCGCGGACTGGATCGTATCCGCTGCCGTCCGATCTTCGAGGTTGAGCGCCAGTACGGGTGTGTCGCTCTCGACTAACTCGAAGACGTAGGTGCGCTTGTTCCATCGGATATTAAGATTCGTCGCCGCCTTGCGCGCGAGCGCACGGACGGACAGGAACGACGAGCCCTTCGTGTGCGCGAGTTGGAAGTGTCCCGGTGTCTTTCCGTCGGCAGTGATGCCTACGGCGTCAATCGCCGCGATCGGGCCGGGCAGACTGATGGTGGTGACGCGATTGGTCGCCACGGGCACGGTGATGACGGTGCGCTCATCGAGCCTTACGCTCAGAATGGCCTCGGGTGGTTCAGCGAGCGCGACGGTTGCGGCCAGTAGGAGGATGCTAATTGGTGATTTCATATTTGAAGTCGCCGACAGCGGTTGGGAAACGACCGTTGGCAGCCATGTTGGGGTTGCGGAGCAGACGGAGACTGAGTTTGAAATTGAACGCCTCGGTGAATGCCTTCTCCTGAAAGATGCCGGTGCGGATGACCTGGCCGGAAACGGTGGCGAGGACTTCATTCTCGCGAGTGGAGAGAATATTAATCTTCGCGATCTCGGGTTTCTGGTGGAGTTGCTTGGAGCGGAACTCAACCGCCTCGCGCGTTCGATGGTCCTGAGCCTTCTGCAATGCGGACTTGAGGAACAATTGCCGCAACAAATCCGGGTGATCGAAGTCCTTCGGGTTACGCTGAAGGAGTGTGACCGCTGCGAGTTCGGCCTGTTGCGCGTGCAAATCCTTCGCCTCCTGAAACTGAAGCAAGGGGCTGATGTAGTAGGTCTGCGCCGGGTCAATGATGACAACACGCTCGCGCTGCTTGAACTGTTCGATGATGTGGTAACGGTCGAGCGCTGCGACGCCGGTCACGGCGACAGCAACGAAGAACCAGAACCACGGCAGGCGGTCGCGCTGCGCGAACAGTTGCGTCGGGTCAAATTTCTTGCGGGCGAGGCGAGCGGGAGCGCCATTGCCGGTGGGCGTTTCACGCGGGCGGAGTTCGGTGGTTTCCATAGTGTCAGTAGTAGTGGCCTTTGGTTTTGGCGATGAGGTCACGAACAGAACGGTCGCCGGTGATGTCGTCGCCGGGACGACCGCGAGCGGCGCGGGGCGGCAGTCCAGAGCCAGCAATGATGATTGCTCCGGCGCTGCCGTGGCCGGCGGCGGTCGAAAGTGTGCTGAGAACCGCAGCCATCCCGGCCGCACCAACCGTGGCAAGCGGGAGACCGGTCGAGGAAGCCACAGCCGCCGCACCCGCCGTGGTTGCAGCCGTCTGGAAGAAACTTCCAAACGCCCCAGAGATAAGCTGGCCTCCCGCGAGTGAGCCGTAGCTGAGAACCTTTTGAATGACGACCGGCGCGGAAATGGTGCTGAACACAATCCAGAACGCGACGACGGCAACGCCGACGGTCGCTTGCAGCGAATAAAAGGAGGCGGTCGGGTCAAAGAAACGCGACGACGGGTCGGTCATGAAATCAAGAATGCCCTGGGTGATGAGCGCCGCGACGGCCCAGCCGAGCGGCCAGATCAGCACGCCCATAATGTGCATCAGGTAACGGCTGCCAACGGATCGGAGCGGACGAATCGCCATGAATCCGATGAGCAAGGGCGAGAGAGCGTAGGCGGTGAACAGGATGAACTTCTGGATGATGTAAGCCCAAAAGAGCAGCAACGACGCGAATTGGCCAACGAGCCAAAGAATGCCGGTGATGAGGATCTCGACAGTGAATGCGTTCAGGTCACCAATAATGTCCCACCACGAGCGGTCGTTCCCTGTGTCGCGCTTGATGACGAGCAGTTGATTGTATTGCTCGTGAACCTGTGATGGGTCAACGCCGAGACCGTCGAGGATTGAGGTCTGCAAAAGCTGCTGCGCCTGGTTTCCCCACAGCGGGAGCATTACAAGGAGCGCCGTCAGCACGAACATTCGCACCATGTGCAGCATGAGCGTCTTGGCGCTGAAGCCGTGGACGACCAAAAGGATCGTCCCGACGATGAACAACATGAACGCCACGATGCGGAGCAATTCGTGCAGCTCCGCGCACTTTTGCAGAAACGTCGGGAAGAGTTGTTCAAAGGTTGCCATACGTCGGGACGATTTGAGGTTGGGTTATGGGGTCGGGAATGCGGTGGGCGCATTCATCAGGCGGAACGTCTGCCCGTATTTCTGCACGGCTTCGGAAAACTCCGCGTGTTGCTGTTCTTTCTTCGCCTCAATCTGACGCTGGGCGTCGTTGCGGTTGG
>DATHKK010000848.1:0-5787 GCA_035489355.1 Candidatus Limnocylindria bacterium | reverse complement strand
GTCGTCCACGATGATGGTTTGGAGGCTCATGCGTTAAGAATGCCACTGGCGGCGAGAGAGGCGATGAAAAGCGCGCGCTGTATTTTCACAATCCGTTTCCAACACTGCGAGGCGCCGGGAGTTGCGGCCCGAAAATCCGATGGGCAGATGGCCGACAACGTGAAGAGGCTCAATCCTTCTCCACACGCCACGGCACTTCCACGGTGACAATCAAACCACCGCCCACGTTTGGTGTGATTTGGAAACGGTGCGCGGCGCCGTAGAGTTCCTGCAGCCGCGCCTTCGTATTCGACAGGCCGACGCCCTCGCGGATGGCCGCGAGCTGACCGCCTTTGAGGCCCTCGCCGTCGTCGCGGACTTCGAGTCGCAGCGAGTTTTCGCGGCGCGAAGCGCGAATCAAAATTGTTCCACCGACCTCGCGCGGTTCGATGCCGTGGCGGACGGAGTTTTCGACGAGCGGTTGCAGGATGAGCGTCGGCACCGCGACATCCAGCGCCGCGGGATCGATTTCCTTTTGAATCCGCAGCCGTTCGCCGAAGCGGGTCTGCTGGATTTCCAGATAAAGATCGAGGAACTCGATTTCGCGGCGCAGCGGCACTTCGTGTTGTTGTGCGGCGTCGAGGTTCATGCGGAGGAAATCGCTGAGGCACCCAATCATGTCCTCGGCGGCATCCGGCTTCCGTCGCACGAGCGAGGCGATGGCGTTGAGCGTGTTGAAAAGGAAGTGGGGCTGGAGTTGCGTCTTGAGCGTTTGCAAGTTCGCCTGCGTGAGCCGGGCTTCGAGTTCGAGCGTGCGGCGC
The DNA here is from genome assembly GCA_035489355.1 of Candidatus Limnocylindria bacterium. Taxonomy (GTDB): domain Bacteria; phylum Verrucomicrobiota; class Verrucomicrobiia; order Limisphaerales; family SIBH01; genus JANNGC01. The sequence goes on along the minus strand of DATHKK010000848.1, from coordinate 4,987 downwards.
TCGCGCTCGCGCAATTGCTGGTAGTAGCTGATGACCCAAGTGACGCACACGATGGCCCAGTAGATGGGAATGATGGATTGCGCGCGCGTGGTGGCGAGATGAAGGAAGCGCGTCCAGGGACCGGGCATTTCGGGCGCGAACGGCGGAACGAATTTTCGTCCGGTGCGATTCAGGTTTTCTCGTCGCCAGTTCCCTTCGCCGGAGGTCGGGCCGGGAGGAATGGCGTCTGGTGGAAGGTTGGTAAGATGAACGGAGACGCCACCTTGGACGCCGAGGATTACCCGGCCGCCCGCTTGATTGACCGGTTCAGCATGGAACGACCGCGTAAAGACTCCAGGTGGAGGAAGCGCACCCGGCGGAAAGTTTGTTCCTGAAACGAAGCCCTGGCCCACGCCGGAACCGTTGTTGATGACGCGGACATTCCCGACGCTGTCGTGGAATGCGACACCGGCCGGGCGCTGCATGAGGAACATGGAAATCCCCTGGTAAGCCAACACCACCAGCACGCACGCGGACAAATGCGGGAACACGCCCCACAGCCATCGCGCGCGGTCAAACCGGCAACGCTCCGCCAACCACATCACCGCCGGAGACAAAATCATCCATGGGCACCACTCAATGAGCGAGCGAAAGAACGATTCCTTCCAGGAAATTTTCGGCGGCCAGTCTCTTCCGATCCAATAGAACTGCGCGGCAAACGTCGTCGCCAGCGAGGTCCAAATGAGGCAGAGTACGGCCATCTTGAAGGCGAAGGTTCGCCAACCGGTTGGTTTCCGAGTTTCGTTCATGGAGTTGGCGCGCAGCGTGCCGGGTTAAACACCGGCGACGTCAGGAAGTCACGGTAACGCCGGCCCGACGGCGTTTCAGCCAATACGGGAGTAAAGCGGCGATTCATGGGATGAACCAAGCTCGCATGGGGACGAGCGAGCCAATCTCAATACCGTAGCAGCCGACGTGAGGAGGCTCATTCTGAAATCCGAATCCAAAACGATCTGAGCCTCGTTACCTTGGCTGCTACGGTGAGGCACCAAACGAACGCGAGGATGTTCATCCCGCGTTTCTCCACCTTCATCACAAAAGGTCGTGGATTGTCCCTGACGGTTTTTTGATTCCGCGCGCCGGCGATACCGTGGCGACGTGTTGAAAAAGCCGCTTTTGATTCAGTTCCAACCGGCCCTTCCATTTGCCGTCAGACTTTCCTTGTTGAGTGAGAAGGAGGCGGGCTTTGGCAAACCAACGGCGTTCTGTGTGTGCCGACCAAAGCCCGTCGTTCTTTCGCTTCGCGCGGCTGGTTCCGCAGGGCTCGGACTGTGGAGATCGAAATGCACAACCAACCGCGCTCCATGAACAAGTTCATCTCGCTCCTCCTCACCGTTCTGCTCGCCATCTACAGTGTTGAACTTCTGGCTGCGCCGCAACCGGACAAACTCAATAACGAACACCTGGGCCCGCATCCGACACGGCTCATCGCCAAGTTAAAACAACAGGCCGGCGCCCCCGCGCGAGCCGCCGCGCTTGTATCGCAACATGGTTTGGCGGTGCGCAAACAGTTCAGACATTCACTAGGTCTCGTGGTTCTGGATGAAACCACCGCGCAAGCTCAAGCGCGGGCCAACGCCACGCCGAAGGAACGAAAGTTGAAGCTGCTCGCCCGGCTCAATGCCTTGCGCCAGTCCGGGCTGTTTGAATTCGTCGAGCCAGATTATTTGCTCACCGCAATGCCGCGCCTGGCGACAGCGCGTATCAGAACGGCACGCTCTGGGGACTGCAACGCATCAACGCCGCTTCCGCCTGGGACATCACCACTGGTTCTACCAACATCATCGTCGCCGTCGTGGACAGCGGCATTCGCCACACGCATCAAGACCTCGCGGTGCAGATGTGGCGCAACCCCGGCGAGATTGCCGGCAACGGCGTGGACGACGACGGCGACGGCGACGGCATCAAGGACAACGTCTATGGCCTCAATGCCATCAACAATTCCGGGAACACGTCCGACGACAACGGCCATGGCACGCACGTCTCCGGCACCATTGGCGCGGCGGCGAACAACGCGGGCGCAGTGGTGGGCGTGTGTTGGAAGGTGCGGCTCATGGCCTGCAAGTTTCTCGACTCGGCCGGCGACGGTTACACTAGCGACGCGATCGAGTGCATCGAGTTCGCCGTCGCCAACGGAGCGCGTGTCATCAATTGCAGTTGGGGGGGCAGAGATTACAGCCAGGCTTTGTTCAACTCGCTATCTTCCGCGCGAACTGCTGGCGTGCTCGTCGTCGTCGCGGCGGGGAATGACGGTTTCAACAACGATGCACGGCCGACGTATCCCGCGTCTTACAATCTCGACAACATCATCGTTGTCGCCGCGATCAATCAGAGCGACGGCCTCGCCTCATTCTCGAACTACGGATCCACCTCCGTCGATCTCGCCGCTCCCGGTGTTGGGATTTATTCCTGCACCGCCGCCGGCGACGCGGCTTACGCCCCTTATCAAGGCACCAGCATGGCTGCGCCGCACGTCACCGGCGTGGCTGCGTTGCTTCTCGCGCAAACTCCCGGTCTCAGTCTCGCCACGCTGCGCCAGCGTTTGCTCAGCTCCACCGTGTCTCTCGCGTCGTTGTCCAGCCGGTGCGTGACTGGCGGCCGTGTGGACGCGTTCAAAGCACTTTCGACCGCGCCCGACGGCAGTCGCGAAATCACAACGACTACGAACAATCCGCCGCCGTTCAGTCCCGGTAGCAGCGTTGATTTGTTCGTCAACGTCTCGGACCTGTCGCCCGTGACAAACGCCGCAGTCTCCGGCGGCATTGTCGGCGGAAGTTCGTTGTCCTTCATGAACAACGGCGTGTTGCCCGACACCACGGCCGGCGACGGAACTTACAGCGCGACGATGAACGTGCCGTCCACCGGCGCCAACTTCACGGTGTGTGTCGTCGTCTCCGCGCCAGGCAAACAAACGGCCACCAACGCCACCTCATTCCAGATTCTTCAGCCGCCCGCCAACAACCGTTTCGCCAACCGCACGCCTCTCACAGGCACTACGACCTCTACAACCGCGAGCAGCGTGGGCGCGTCAAAGGAAACCGGCGAACTCGCGCACGCCGGCAACGCGGGGGTTTTTGCCGTTCAGTTCGGTTAGTTTTACGCCCCCGGGGGCACGGCGTATCAAATCGCCGTGGACGGTTTCGGCGGCGCGTCGGGTTCAGTTCAACTCAGCCTCAAGATGAGCGTCGCGCCCGCCAATGATGTCTTCGCGAACCGCATCTCTCTCCGGCCCCGACGTCACGACCACGGGTAACAACGACAACGCGACCAAGGAATCCAGCGAACCGCTGCACGCAGGCAACACCGACGGAAAATCTGTTTGGTGGACCTGGACCGCGACAAGCGCTGGTCCCGTGCGCGTTGCCACGACCGGCAGTGGGTTCGACACGACGCTTGCCATTTATACTGGAACGACCGTTGGCGCGCTGACGCTTATCGCTGGCGATGACGACAGCGGCGGCTGGCCCGCGAGCGCCGTGACTTTCTCCGCCGTCGCGGGCATGAGCTACCAAATCGCGGTAGATGGTTTCGGCAGCGGAGCGTCTTCGGGCAACATCCAGTTGAGCATTGCCGAACAAAATCACCTCCGGTTGCTGCCGCCGCAGCAATTGCCGGGAGGCGGCCACCGCATCTGGATTGCCGCAGCCGACGGCGCTCCACTCAACTCAACCCGCGCCGCCCGTATCGAAGTCCACGCGCTTGAAAGCGTGAACCAAACGCCCAACACCACGACCCGCCTCAACAACACGCTCTCGCTTTCCGACGGCACGTTCTGGCTCGACGATCTCGCTTCGCCCGATCCGGCAATGAGGTTTTACCGCGTCATCGAGCGCACGCAGTGATTCACTGATTACTGTTTTCCTGCGCGTAATACCGATACCGATTCGTCCGGTAAACCCATGCGAGCACTTCGGCCACGGCCGCGTAAAGCTGCGCCGGAATTTCGCTGCCGACTTTGCCGTACTTGAACATCAGCCGGGCGAGCGGCTTGTTTTCCATAATGGGGATCTGGTGCTTCTCCGCGATCTCGCGGATGCGCTGCGCATTCAAGCGAATGCCCTTCGCGACAATCTTCGGCGCTTTCATCGTCTTGCGATCGTATTGCAGCGCGATGGCGATGTGCGTTGGATTCACGAGAATCACGTCCGCTTTCGGCACGGCCTCGAGCATCTTGCGCTGGCTGATGGCACGGCGGCGGCGGCGCGCGGCTTTGATCTTCGGATTGCCTTCGCTGTTCTTCATTTCCTCCTTCACCTCTTCCTTCGTCATCATCAGGTCGCGGTGCGTGCGCCACCATTGGTAGCCGTAATCGGCCGCCGCCATCAGTCCGAGCACGAGAACGACGCGCAGAGAAATCTTCCAACCGGCTTCCGCCATGAAGGCCGCAATGCGGTCCAGGCTCACGGCGCTGGAGAAAATCGGATCGTTGAGCACCGCGCGAATTTGCGACCACGACAATAGAAAGATCAGCACGAGCTTGAACGTCGCGAGCAGAGTGGGAACGGCAGACTTGCCCGAGAACACGCGGCGAAATCCCGCCATCGGATCGATCTTTTCCCAATGAAGACCGAGCGCCTCGGAAGCGGTGTTGAAACGGTTTTGCATCGCACCTGCGATCAGGCCGGCCATAACCGCCGCGAGCACGACCGGCCCAGCACACTTCGCAAACCACAATGCGCCGCTGGCCGTGTAGCCGGGAAGTTCCGCGGCGCTCAACGGCGTGTCGTGGAGATGCCCCAGCGACATGGCGGTTGCGCCGGCCAGCTGTTGCCACATGCTTTGGCCGGTGAAGAACAGCGCGGCCAATCCGCCGACGAGCACGAAGACGGTTTGCACTTCGGGGCTGCGCGGGAACTGGCCTTTCTTCAGCGCGTCCTCGAGCTTGCGCTGGGACGGTTGCTCTGTTTTTTCGCCGACTTGTTCGCTCATGGCATCAGGTGGCGCCGAG
>DATHKK010000847.1:0-4875 GCA_035489355.1 Candidatus Limnocylindria bacterium | reverse complement strand
GCTGTTCAAGCACGCGGGCCTCCGCATTGCTGAAGTGCCAGTGCAACACCGGTCACGTCGCGAAGGGATCTCGAAATACACCAATTGGTCCCGTGCTGTCGCCGGAGCTTACGACTTGATTGGTGTTGCCTGGCTTCTCAGTCGCCGATTGCCACGCCCCAAAATACACACAACCGAATGAAATCGAGTTTTGTTTCAACCACAATTTTTCGACACAATGTCGGTGATCACACCATGGAAGCTCATCGGGTACGCAGGCGTCATATTTTTTGCAGGACGCTAGTTCGTTCCGGTAGTCGTCTCCCCAGTGCGGGTCGGTCACACCGCCCGCGTCTGTTCATATGTCAGTCAATCGTAACCTTAAATCCAGGCTCAACCCAATGAATCTCGCGAGCATCGCACTTGTGACCGTGATCGCTGGCACCGTCGCTCTTTCGAGCGGTTGCGTCAGCCCCCGAAATGATGTCAGCCAAATCTCCACGGAATTGGAGCAGCGCAACGGCCACTCAGTGACTAACACCAAGCCGGGCGAGGTCACGTGGCCCTCGACGTTGTCGTTTGAAGACGGTCTCTCGGAGGACGAGGCGGTCACGCTGGCCTTATGGAACAACGCGGCATTTCAAGAGACACTCGCCGACATTGGCCTGTCTCGCGCCGAACTCATGCAGGCAGGGATCTTTCCCAACCCAACGCTGTCCATGCTCGTGCCCTTGGGGGCGAAGGGATTGGAACTAACGGCAAAATATCCACTCGAAGCTCTGTGGCTGCGGCCCAAACGCGTCGGCGCAGCCAAGAGAAGCTACGAGCAAACCGTTCAACGGCTCACCCAGGCCGCGCTCGACTTGATTCGCGATGCAAAACTCTCCTTCGCGGACGCCGTACTGATGCAAGAGCGCGTACGTTCGGCGGAGCAGACGGTGGCCGTGACCGCGAACATCGGCCAACTGTCCAAGGCGCGGCTCGACGCGGGCGACGCCAGCGAATTGGAGTTGAGCACGGCCCGCGTGGATGGCCTGCAGGCGGAGGAGTTACTGGCGCGCGCTCGGCAGGATTTGCGTATCGCATCGGAGCGCCTTCGTGCGTCGCTCGGAATGAGTCTTCGCCCCTTTCCGCAAAACATCGTCGAGTCCCAGCCCCCGACCGTCGCCCCGGATATGACTTTGTTGGTCACGAATGCGCTGGCGGCTCGGCCCGATCTGCGTGCCGCGCAACTTGGGATCGAGTCTGCGGGAAAACGCATCGGGCTGGCGCGGCTGGAAGCCTTTACGCTCGCCGCTGGTGTGAATGCCAAAGACGTGAATGGCGCATTTCTCGCCGGCCCGTCGTTGGATTTCGCAGTGCCAATCATGAACCAGAACCAGGGAGGCATCGCGCTCGCAAAGGCAAATTTCGAAAAGGCCGCGCGCCGTTACTACACCGTGCGCGACAAGATCGTGCTCGAAGTCCGCGAGTCACATCTGCGTTTTTCTCAAGCGCTGGAGAGTTTCGATAAGTGGCAGGAACAAATTCTCCCGCCACTGGAAGCAGCCGTGCGGCAGGCGCAAAAGGCGTATGAAGTCGGCGAAGCTTCGTTGCTGCTCGTTCTCGATAACACCCGCCACCTGGAAGATGTCCGTGCGAAAGCCGCCGGCGCGCGTGCTGACATGCATCGCGCTGCCGCTGAGTTGGAACGCAGCGTGGGCGGCCGTCTGCAGCCGTCGTCTGTCGGAACCACCAATCCATGAAATCGTTACGTTCACTTCTGGTCGCGCTCGCGTTGGTCGGTTTGCCCGCGTTTGCCGCCGAGCCAAAGAACCCACCGGCCAAGGTCACGAACTCGGTCAAAGAATCTGAACTCACTTCGATCACACTCACGCCGGAAGCGGAGAAACGCCTGGGCGTGGAAATGGCGGCGGTCGAACGGGGCAAGGTGGAACGCACGCGCGTGTTCGGGGGCGAGTTGATTATGCCTGCTCCGGCGACGACGAACGGACAGAACATCTTCGCCATGCTGCCAGCGCTCTCGCCGACGGAACTGATTCGTATCGCTGAGGCGCAGATTGATGCCGACGCACAGGTCGATCGCGCGAAGGTGACGATGAACGCTGCAAAAGTGACGCTCGATCGCGCCGAGAAGCTCGTCGCTGAAAAGGCGGGAACCGTTCGCGCCGTCGATGATGCCAAAGCGCAAGTAGCGCTCGCCGAAGCGGGTGTGCGCGCGGCTAAGGCACGACGCGATCTGCTGGGCGCTCCGATCCTGGACTTCGCCGACTTGAAAACATTCTGGGTGCGCGTACCGGTTTACGTCGGCGACACCGCACGGATGAACACCTCAGCCAACGCGCAAGTCGGCGACCTTGCAGCCCGACCGGGCGCGAAGATGTTCCAAGCCCAACCGGTTCCCGCGCCGCCGTCGGCCAACGCAGCAGCGTCGACCGTGGACTTGTTCTATGAACTGCTGAACGAAGGTGGCGCCTTTCGCTTCGGCCAGAAAGTGGGAGTGAACGTTCCGCTGCGCGAAACGGAGGAGACGCTGGTAGTGCCGTGGTCTGCGATCATTTACGACATAAACGGTGGCACGTGGGTTTACGAGAACACAGCGCCGCACACTTTCGTGCGCCGCCGCGTGCAACTTCGACGAGTTATCGGCAAGGCCGCGGCTCTCGACGCCGGGCCTAAGGTCGGTGCGAAGGTCGTGACAGTGGCAGTCGCGGAACTCTTCGGCACGGAATTCGGACCGGGGAAATAAGCACATGATGACTTGGCTTATTTCGGCGTCGCTACGACAGCGAGTGCTCGTGCTCGCGCTGGCCTGCGTACTGGTGGTGTTCGGAATTCGCGCCGTGCGAACCACGCCGCTGGATGTGTTCCCCGAGTTCGCCCCGCCGTTGGTGGAAATTCAAACCGAAGCACCGGGTCTCTCGACTGAAGAAGTTGAAAGCCTCATCAGTGTGCCGCTGGAAAATGCGGTGAACGGAGTCGCGTGGCTCAAGACGTTGCGGTCGAAATCAGTGCTTGGTCTCTCGTCTGTCGTTTGCATTTTCAAGCCGGGCACAGATTTGATGCGCGCACGGCAACTCGTGCAGGAACGGGTCGCAACCGTTGCGCCGCGTTTGCCTACCGTTGCTCACGCGCCCGTTTTGCTCTCACCGCTCTCCTCGACCAGTCGCGCGATGAAAATCGGCGTGTGGTCGAAGACCGTTTCGCAAATGGACCTGTCGGAACTCGCACTGTGGACGATTCGGCCCCGACTCATGTCCGTGCCGGGAGTAGCCAACGTGGCGATTTGGGGCCAGCGCGATCGCCAATACCAGGTTCTCGTCGATCCCGAACGGCTCGCAGCACATGGCGTCACGCTTGACGCGGTCGTGCGCGCCGCCGGCGACGCCGCGATCATCTCCGGCGGCGGCTTCGTGGATACTCCGAACCAGCGATTACCCGTGCGTCACTTGTCGCTCATAGAAACGCCGGAAGACCTCGCGCGCACGCTCATTCATTTCACCAATGGCGTGCCGTTGCGCATTGGCGATGTAGCGCAAGTCGTGGTGAATCACCCGCCCCCGATTGGCGATGCCGTGATCAACGATGGACCCGGCCTATTGCTGATTGTGGAAACAACCCTGGGGCAATACGCTCGACGTGACGCGCAATGTCGAAGCCGCCCTGAACGCATTGAAGCCGGGTCTCAAGGACATCGAGATCGATTCCACTATTTTCCGCCCGGCCACCTTCATCGAACGTTCGTTGAACAATCTCGGTCACGCGTTGCTGCTCGGATGTGCGCTCATTGTGCTCATTCTCGTCACGTTTCTTTTCGATTGGCGCACGGCGCTCATCAGTCTCACGGCGATTCCACTCTCGCTGCTCGCCGCGGCGGTGATTCTCTATCTGCGGGGCGGCACCCTGAATACGATGGTAATTGCCGGCCTCGTCATCGCCGTGGGTGAAGTGGTGGATGATGCGATCATCGACGTGGAGAATGTCATGCGGCGCTTGCGGTTGAACCGTGCACTGGCCAATCCGCTCCCTGCATTCAAAGTTGTATTTGAAGCCTCGATCGAAGTGCGCAGCGCGGTGGTATATGCGAGCCTGATCGTGGCGCTGGTATTCCTGCCAGTCTTCTTTCTGGATGGATTGGCTGGAACATTTTTCCGTCCGCTCGCTCTCTCGTATGTCCTCGCGATTCTTGCTTCGCTCATTGTCGCGCTCTCGGTCACGCCGGCTCTCTGTTTATTGCTCCTGCCGGGCGCTCGTGAGCATCGCCAGGATGCACCGCTCGTGCGCGTTTTGAAGCGCGGATACCGCGCCCTGTTGCCCAAGCTCACGGGCCGCCCGTGGTGGGCGGTGGCGTTTCTGGTCATTGCCTTCGTTGGCACCGGCATCGCGCTGCCCAAACTCGGCGAAGAATTCTTGCCGAACTTCAAGGAAACCGACTTTCTCATGCACTGGGTGGAAAAGCCCGGCACTTCGCTCGAAGCGATGACTCGCGTCACGGTCCAGGTGAGCAAGGAACTGCGTGCCATTCCCGGCGTACGCAACTTTGGTTCGCACATCGGCCGTGCGGAAGTCGCCGACGAAGTCGTGGGGCCGAACTTCACGGAGCTTTGGATCAGTTTGGATCCCGATGTGGACTACGACTCGACAGTTCACAAAATCCAGGAGGTCGTTGACGGCTATCCCGGTCTTTATCGCGACCTGCTCACTTACTTGAAGGAACGCATCAAGGAAGTTTTGACCGGCGCCAGCGCCACGGTCGTCGTCCGCATCTTCGGGCCGGACATGGCCGTTCTTCGCGAGAAAGCGCAGGAGGTGAACAAGGCCATCGCGGGTGTGAAGGGCGTCGCCAATTTGAAGGTGGAACCGCAAGTCCTCGTGCCGCAGTTGCAGGTGCGTTTG
>DATHKK010000846.1:0-5917 GCA_035489355.1 Candidatus Limnocylindria bacterium | reverse complement strand
GGCTTTAATCGTGTCGCGAATTTCAGACAGGATGTTGTCCCGCATGCGCCGCTGCTTTTCCCCCAGCGTGGTGCGTGAGGTGGTGTCGAATTGCTTAATGCGCCCTTCAAGGTCGCGCAACATGAGCAGCTCATTCTCGGCGTCCTTCTTCCGCTTGTCCCGCTCGCCGTCGGCAATGGCCGGGTCATTAGCGCCGTCGAGCAGCTTCTTGTAGCTCTCTTCGCCTTTCTGGAACAGGTTGACCATCACCTCGCGTTCCTTTTGCAGATCGGCGGCCTGCTCCTTGAGGTTCGCGTCGGCCTGGATGGTGCGCCAGTATTTGTCGAATACTTTGCGCAGATCGATGGTGGCAATCTTCTGTGCATCCGCCGCGTGGACGCCGACGGCCAGGAGCAGGCACGAGCTCAAAATTAAAATGGTCTTTTTCATGTTCAACAAAAAATCAAAACTCACGTTGGTATCCGACGGTAAAATTGAACCGGCCGCCCCCGCCGCGGTCATCAGGGTCTTGCAATGGGATGCCATAGTCAAATCGCAGCGGCCCCAGGCGCGGGATATTCAGGCGCAAGCCGAGGCCCACGTCGGACGCGTATTTCGTGATGTCGAAGTCGTATGATTTGTAATACACGTTGCCCATGTCATAGAACGCCGCCACGCGCAGCATTTCAATGATCGGAATGCTGTACTCGGCATAGCCGAAGTAATAACTGTTGCCGCCCACTGGCTCAAAGCCTACACCGCGAATGCCCTTTTCCTGTGGTGCGATGTCGCGGTAGCGGAACCCACGCAGCGAATAAGCGCCGCCCAGGAAGTAGCGCTCGAAGAATGGCACGTCGTTGTGTGGAAGGTTCCTACGTGTCCTCACTTCCTCGACGCCCGTGATTGGATCAATAACCGTGTAAGTTTCCACCCTCGGCGACTCTTCCCCGAACGAACTCAGCGCCTGCACCACGCCGCCTTTCAAACCAATTTCCAGCACGTGACCTTCCGCGAAACCCGGAAAGAACCACGTGGTCTTCGCCTCCATTTTGTAAAAATTCGCATTGCCCGCCACGATCTCAGCCACGAATTCGCTGCGCTGCCCTTTGTCCGGCAACAGTGCGTTGTTGCGCGTGTCGTAAGCGACGGATGCTCCAAAGCGATTCAGGAAAAAGTCGCCCTCGGTATCGCGGATCGTCGCAGGTGAGTCGGGGTCCACATCCAGAATGCCCACGCTCTCCGCGGTGTAGCTCACGGTGCCGATGAGAAAGTCACTGCCGAGCGCGCGAGTGAGACTCACCTTGCCGCCCGCGCGCCGCTCGTCGAAGAAGTCGCTGTAGAAACCAAGCTGGCGGTAATAAAGATCGACGCCCAGCGAGAGCTTGCGGTCCATAAACCACGGCTCGACGAAGGAGATTTGATAATCCTGGCGCACCGTGCCGACGGACGCGCGCAGTCGAAACTTCTGGCCCGCGCCCGTGAACGTCGGCGGTTTGAAGAGATCGAAATTGCCTTGGTAAATTTCCACGAACCCGACGAGTGAATCGACCGAGCTGAATCCCGCGCCCACGGTGAAGTTGCCGGTGTTCTTCTCTTCCACGCCCACGATCAAGTTTCGCTCCGTCGGCACGTCGGACTCTTCGGGCCGCGCATCCACGCGTTCGAAGAAGCCGGTTTGCAGCAGACGGTTCTTGGTGCGCTTGACCCGAACCATGTCGAACGTTTCCCCCGGCGAGACGGACAATTCACGGCGAATGACTTTGTCCTTGGTCTTCACGTTGCCCTTGATGTCGATGCGCCCGATCTTGAATTTGTCGCTCTCAGTAATCTCGTACACGAGATCCATCGTGCCCGTCTCGACATTCGGATTCTGTCGCGGATAGACGCGCGCTTCGATGTAACCGCGCGAGCCGTAATAATCCTCCACCGTCTCGCGGTCCTTGGAGAGACCCGTGGGCGTGAAGAGATCGCCGACTTTCATTTTCAGCACGTTCGCCAGCTCGTTCGTCGTGAAAAGATTGGCGCCTTTGAAAGAAATGGCCCCCACCTTGTACTGCCGCCCTTCGCTGACGATGAAATGGAGAATCACTCGCGTGGGCGTGAGAAATTCCTGCTTCACTTCCTTGAGCTCGAAATCGATATAGCCCTTATCGCGGTAAAATTCGGCGAGCTTGTCTTTGTCGTCTTCGAGTTGATCGTCCTTGAGCTTGCCCGCGCCGCTGAAGAAGCCGAGCCACCACCAGCGCTTGGTCTTGAGTTCCTTGCGCAGCTTCTTTTGCGGAAAGGCTTTCGCGCCATCGAACATGACGTCCTTGATGCGAATCTTCGGCGCTTCCGTAATTTCGAAAATGACCGTGGCGCGGCCGGCATTTTCGTCCGGGATCATCTTGTAAGTGACGAGGGTGCCCTGAAGTCCGGCGTTCTGGTACTTCTTCTTAATCTCCTGCGCGTCGCTGAAAAGCTGCTGCTCGTTGAGCAGTTCGCCGACTTTGGCCTTCACGATCTTTTTCAGATCGGCATTGTCGTACTTGGTGTTGCCCTCGAACTTGATGTCCGTCACGCGCGGCTTGGCCACCAGCACGTAGGTGAGAGTGATGCCATCGGGCGACGGCTCTTCCACGATGCGGATGTTCAGGAAGTGCCCGGTGGAATAGAGATTGCGGATGTCATCATCGATCGCCAGCCGGCTGAAGAAATCACCCGGCTTCACGCGGATGTTCGCGCGGATGAGCGGTTCGCTGACTTCCTGCGGGCCGACCTGCTTCAGCTCGACTTTCTTCACCTGAGACGGACTTTGGGCAACCAGTGAAGAGGAAGAGACCCCGAGCAAGAGCACGAGGAGTGCGTAACGAAAAAATTTCTTCATCAACTGCTATTCAGCCGGAACATCGTCGGCGCTGATCTTCGCCGCGCTCTCGAACCGTGTGTACGTTTTGAGGAACGTGAGGTTCACGTCACCCGTCGGTCCATTACGCTGCTTCGCGATCAAGAGGTTTACCGCCACCGATTCCTGTTCAGTGCTCGGCCCTTCGTCGTCATCGCCGCTGCTCGGCTTGTAGAGCAGACCAATGAGGTCTGCGTCCTGTTCAATCGCCCCGGATTCACGCAAGTCCGACATGCGGGGCTTGCGATTTTTGTCTTTCTCCAGTTCGCGATTGAGCTGCGCCAGCACGATGATCGGCACGTCGAGTTCCTTCGCCAACGCCTTGACGCCACTGGAAATGTCCGCGATTTCCTGCTGGCGGTTCTCGGCTCGGCGCGCAGTAGAGTGAAGCAGTTGGAGGTAGTCAATGACGAAAAGCTTGCAGCCGTACTGCTGCCACATGCGCCGCGCTTTGGCGCGTAACTGCAGGATGGAAAGCCCCGCCGAGTCGTCGATGTAGAGCGGCGCTGCCGCCAATTTTCCGGCGGCCGTGGTGATCTTGGGGAAATCCCGCTCGGAAAAAAATCCTTCGCGCACGTTGCGCAGGTTGACCCGCGCGCGCGAACACAACATGCGCAGCACAAGCGACTCGGCACTCATTTCCAGGGAGAACACGCCGACGGGCAGCTTCTGATCGATCGACACCGCCTCAGCCACATTCATCGCCAGCGACGTTTTGCCCATGCTGGGACGCGCCGCGATCACAATCATTTCTCCGCCGTGCATCCCGGTGGTCATCTTGTCCAGGTCGATGAAGCCCGTGGAAATGCCAGTGAGCATGCCCTGATTGGCGTGGTACTGCTCCAATCGATTGATCGCCTTGTGAACGACGTCCTTAATCGTGAGCGTCTGTGCTTCGACGCGCTCCTCGCTGATGCGCAACACGTCGCGCTCCACTTCATCCAGCAAGCCATCGACTTCGCCTTCATGTTCGTAAACGCGCCCGACGACATCGGTACACGTCGCGATCATCTTCCGCAGGATGTACTTCTCGCGAACAATGTTGATGTAAAACGACAGGTTCGCCGCGCTTGGCACCGTGTCCGGCAACGCCGCGAGATACGCGATGCCGCCGACCGATTCGAGCTGATGCTTGTCCTTCAGCCGCTGCTGCACCGTGATGACATCGATGGCTTCCTTGCGATCATACATCTCCGTGAGCAGTTCGTAGATGACTTGGTGGCGCAAATCGTAGAAGACAGTCGGCCCCGTCTTAAACTTCTCGATGCAGATGCCGAGCGTCTCGTGCGGCGCGAGGAAAACACAACCCAGCACGCCTTGCTCCGCTTCATTCGAGTGCGGCGGCAAACGATCCACGGTCGAGACAGCGCGCGCCTCATTCGCAGATTTCTTGCGGCGTCCTTTCCGCAGATCTGCGGACGTGGGATCAACTTTATAATTCACAGTTTCCGGCATCGGGGGATACAGTTTGGGCGCGATGATCAACTACGTCGAAACTAAAATCTCCCTAATCGAAGATGCCGATTTCAAGGTGTTGGTTTCCGATCTGTGCCGCGGCTTGGGAGACTGGGAGCCTTCCGATTTTGATCGGTTCTCCACCCTGATGATGTCGATGGGGTTGCATAAAAAGAAATTGACGCTTCTCCATGTGCCGACTTCACGCATTCTGCAAACGAGAGTTGACAAGTTGGTGTATGGCTCCGTGGTGTATTGTGTTTGTGAGGAATTAGTAAGATTGAACAACACATTACTCGACGAGTTTTACGGGAAGAAAGTTCTTATCCTCATCAATCGTTGCTACAAAGTATTTTGTCCAAAGCCGAGAATGCCGAAGAAATTAATACGCCGCTAGAATCCTCGGCCCCGACGTCAGAATCTACGGAGTTGAGCATCGGGGTAAGAGACTCGAACGCGCAGCGACGTTCAAAGGTTTGTTGTCAAGAACTACCCCCGTGCGATTCACAAGTTGTTGGTTCACTTACCCATTTTGGCCCAGTTCGACATACACTTGCGGTATCAAGCGGCGTGACGGGCTTAAATTATTCGGGTGGGCTTTTTCCGCCTTTTCCCCCTCGGATCGCTGTGGCAAGGTGCTGCCACTATGACAGCGACCACTCTGGCGCCTGTCTCATGGCAACGCATGGAACAAGGCGTCCAACAAGTTCGCCGCCGCCTCAAGCGAACCGCCAAGGCCTTGAGCGCAGCGGGTGTGCGCTACGCCGTTGTAGGTGACAGCGCCGTGACCGCTGGGTTTCGCGCGTGGACACAGCGGCGGTGCGGAATACCAGAGACGTGGATATTTTACTCCGCCGTGCCGATCTCGACCCCGCACGCACGGCGTTGGAGGCAGCGGGATTCGTGCATCGCCGCGTGGCCTCACTGGGTAAGGCCGGTGCAATGGATGTTTTCCTTGATGGGCCAGAAGCCAAGGTCCGCGACGCAGTGCATGTCCTCTGGGCCGGTGAGCGTCCGGTCCCAGATGCCATCGAGGCGACGCCTAAACTGGGCCGCACGGAACCCACCGAGGGCTTTGAACTCGTTCCGTTGGAAGACCTGCTGCGGATGAAGCTCACCTCCTTCTGCGACAAGGATCGTATGCACCTGCGCGACTTGGCCAGCGTGGGCCTCGTGGATGCCAGTTGGTTGCCAAAGTTTTCTCCCGTATTGTCGCAACGCCTTCAAGCCATTCTCGACGACCCCGACGGATAACCGCGGGCGCGATGTTGCCATAGGGACGGGTTCTCTTCGCAACGCTCCGCCAATCTTTCGCAACGCACCGGGAGCAGCCGGCCGGCCTCGTTCTTTACGCTGCGTCCATGAATTTGAATTTCTTCGGGCTGGCGTTGGCGGCCCTTTGTGCGATGCCGTTGCTCGCGCGCGCCGGCACGAATGGTTTTCTCGTCCCGTCTTTTCGCGGCTCGACCAACAGCCAGGCGGGTGGCCTTGTCTCGAATTGGTGGACAGGTGTCGGGTGAGTGTGTGAGTTGGGAAGCACACACATGAACCACGGAATCAAAACCAAGTACAAGCGATACGACGAAGCCTTCAAGCGTT
>DATHKK010000845.1:0-6426 GCA_035489355.1 Candidatus Limnocylindria bacterium | reverse complement strand
CGCCGCCTTCAGGGCCGCATACGTTTTGAATCGTGATTTGCTCCGCACCGCCGTCACTAGTTCCACCGCAATTGCATTCGTCGCGTTGTTCCACGTGTTCCGCACGAAGGTGAGCACGGCGGCCACCTGCTCATCCGTGAGCAGAATCGGCGGCATCGTGTTGTTGTAATTCGAGCCGTTGACGGTGATGCGCCCGGACAATCCTTCAACTAGCGGGCGAATTCCGTTCTCCGCTCTGGCCATCAAATAATCGGACTTGGCGAGCGGCGGAAAAGTTCCCGGCGTGCCTTGGCCATTGCCTTGATGACAAATCACGCAGTGCTGGAGATAGAGCAGCTTGCCTTTGGTGATCAGCGTCGCGGTTTCGGCATCGGCCGCATCCAACGACATGAGGCTCAAGCAAAGTAGAACTGCGGCACAGAGCAGGCGAGACATGGCGAAAACGTACCGCGCGGCGGTGCTCCGTCGAGCCGAAAGGTCAACACAATCGATTCTGGAAGACGCGCCGCCTACTTCCGCAACTGCGGCGGCGTGGGAAAAAACATCTTGAACGTGATCTGCTCCGGCGTGACCTGCACCGCACTCACGTTGAAATGGAAATACTTCGACACCCGATCATACGGCGGCAACAGCGAGACATCGAACAGGTCATCCGACGATTTGTCGTCGCCGCCGAGCAATCCCAGGATACTGGAAAGCTGGCCTGCGCCCAGCAGGGAAGAAACGGCGGAGGGATCTTTCTTGGCTGATTCGAATGCCGCGCGCGCCGTTTCATTTTGGTTCTCGAAAGAAAAATAGCCGCTCGAAGTCCCGCCCACCTTTTGCGCCGCGTCGTTCAGCCCGGAAAAATCACGCAGAGACTTCACCGTACCCTCACCGCTGCGCAGATATTCCTCCAGCGCACCGGCATCCGTGGAAAATGCCACGTAGCCGCCACTCGCTGCGTATGTCAACGGACGCGGCTTGTTGTCCCCGCCCATTCCCGCCATCGGCAGCACGAGCGAGTAAACCTTGCGGCCGAGAAATTCGCGCTCGTTGTACTTAATCATCTCCGGCGGAAAAATGCTCGTCACCGCGCGCAATGAGATCGACATCTGCTCCGCGTTCTTCGAACCAATGAGCGTGATGGAAGGCGCCGCCTTCCCGCTCGCGGCTGCGCTGCGTGAACTCTTGTCGTACGAAATCACGTCATCGCCCATGTTCGCGAGCAACTGTTTGCGGAAGTCGAAGTTCGGGTCCTTGTCCTTGCCCGCCGTGTCGAGGATCAGTTTCGAGAAGCCCGCGTACTGCGGCGAGATTTCCGTGAGCGCGGCCTCTATCGTCGTCCACGCTTTCTGCAAATCGATGCGCCAGCGGCTGAACTTCACGGCGTCCGCAGGCACGAACGGCAAGGGCGAGGCATCCTTCGGATCGACCGCTAGAATGGTGAACAAACCTTTGCGCCCGCTCTCGGGCACGCGCGTCGCGATGTTCGCCGTCGAGCCTTCCGGGCCTTGCTGTTGGTTGAACGCAATCGTCTGCACGCCGTTCAAGCCGAGCGCGTTCAGGATTTTTTCCATCGTCGGCATACCGCCGAAAAGAGACTGCTCCTCGCCCGCTGGCTCCGCTGGTTTCCGTGACAGCGTGCTCATGATGGGCTTCACGTTGATCCACGCAAACAACTGCGCATCGCGCAACATCGGCGCATTTGCGGCAAATGCCGCCTGGTCGGCGAGCGCAGGCACCGACACGCCGGATTGCAGCGCGAGCACTTTCTCCACGTCTTTCGCCGCGTCACTCACGATCAGCAGAGAATCCGACTGGCCAATGACCCACTCGACCGTTTGCTTGGCCGCTTTCGGATCGGCTGGCGCGCCTGGCTTTTGCCCCGGCATTACTTTCTGCAAAGATTTCCCAATCTCCTGCGCGTCCACGATCACGGTGGTGAATTCCACATCGCGAATCTTGTCCGTGCGCATCTTGCGTCCGCTGTCCGTCCACTTCTTGCGCAGCTCGAGGAGATTCGTTTTCAGCTCCGAACTGTTCTCCTTCGTATCGATCAGCCACAAGATGCCGGGTGTTTTCTCCGAGCGCCCGTCCCAGCCGTTTGGTACGACCGCGATGGTGAATTGCCCGCGCGCCAACTCGAGATAATCGGCGAACTTGAACCCAAGTTCCTTTTCGAGCGGCTCAATTTTATCCGTGGTGAATTTCTCGAAGAACTTTTCCTTGAGGGGTTTCATAGCGGGGTCCGCCCAAAGCAATCCGACGGCGGAGTTGGAGAAACTGGTTTGGCCCTTGGCCCAATCCGGTACCGTGAGAAAACCGAGCGTATCGGCCGGCAACAATTTTTCCGCCGGCGGGACCGCCGCGAAACACGAGAGCGTCGTGAAGAGCACGACGAACAAAAGACTTTTCATACTTCTTGAATGACCGAGCGCACAACGCGATGGCGAGCACTCTGACCCCGCGCACTGCTGTCGGGCAATCACTTCTCAAACTGCGGCCCAAATATGTCCGCCGCAGGCGCGCCAAAATAAAAGCGGCGGACACTGCTGTCCACCGCTCTTCGTGCTTCGTGATGACGAAACCAGAAACCTGCTTACACCGTATTGCTCAACGCTGGCTCGCGAGAATGGTCGTGGTGTCCTTCGATGATCTCCTCGATCATTTTGCGATTGAACGCCGGAATGTCATCCGGCTGCCGGCTCGTTACGAGTCCATTGTCCACCAGCACTTCTTCATCGACCCATTGCGCGCCGGCATTCTTCAGATCCGTCTTGATGGAATGATACGACGTGAGCCGCCGCCCGCGCGCGATGCCCGCATCGATCAATGTCCACGGCCCATGACAGATAGCTGCGATGGGTTTGCCCGCGTCCCAGAAGTGCCGGACGAATTGCAGCGCCTTGGCATTCGCGCGCAACTTGTCGGGATTCATTACGCCTCCGGGAAGGAGCAGCGCGTCGTAATTGCCGGGTTTTGCCGAATCGAGCGCCACGTCCACTTTGAATTCATCGCCCCAATCGGTGGACTGCCAGCCTTTTACTGTGTCCTTGGCGGGCGAAACGATTTCCGTTTTGGCGCCGGCTTGGACCAATGCTTCCCGCGGTTGCGTCAACTCGACTTGTTCGAATCCATCGTTCGATCTCCTCCCTGGCCAACGTGATGCAGGTCCAATCGGTTCTCAAACAGGAATCTGGGCTGCGATGGATTGGAAATGAATCCCAGGACCTATTGGCCTACCATCAACGGCTGAATCGCATTGAAATTTTGCTCGTCGATTCCAGATTCACACGGAACTACTCACAGCATGATCGATGGTAACACGCATAGAACGCTTTGGCGGACGTTAGGAGCGACCGCGCTCCTTTTCTTGGCTGGCGTTGCTCAGGCTGCCGAGACTGCGAGTGCAACATCCGCGAGCCGTGGGACTCGTGAGTCATCGTGGTCAATCATCGCTCCATTTTTTCAACCACCTGCTGAGTTCGCGGGACAACTCGGTTCGTTCCGCTCGCCGCTTTTGTTCAATGACGGCTCCCGCGTGAAGACTTCTGCTGACTGGCCGAAGAAGCGCGAAGAAATCGCGCGCGAATGGAAAGAGCTGATGGGTCCGTGGCCCGCGATCATCGAACGACCGAAAATTGAGACGCTTTCGGAAACCAATCGCGAGCAGTTCATCCAACGCCGCGTGCGAGTAGAGATCGCCCCGGGTCAGACGGGTGAGGGTTGGCTATTGCTACCGAAGGGCACCGGTCCATTCCCAGCAGCCCTGGTGGTGTACTACGAACCGGAGACGAGCGTAGGCCTGAATTCCAAACAACAGTTTCGCGACTACGCATTACAACTGACGAAGCGCGGATTCGTGACGCTCTCCATCGGCACGACCGGCGGCAACGCGTGGAAGCCCGATACCGGCGCCGCGGTTTGCCAGCCGCTTTCGTTTCACGCTTACGTGGCGGCGAATTGCTGGCACGCACTCGCGAATTTGCCGCAAGCGGATCGCGAGCGTATCGGAGTGGTCGGTCACAGCTACGGCGGCAAGTGGGCGATGTTCGCTGGCGCGTTCTGGGAAAAATTCGCGTTGGTCGCGGTGAGCGATCCGGGAATCGTCTTCGATGAAACTCGGTCCAACGTGAACTATTGGGAGCCGTGGTATCTGGGGCTTGATGCGACCCGCACGCGCCAGCCGGGAATTCCCACGGTGGAAAACCCGCGCACCGGCGCTTACGCGAAAATGATCGAGCGCGGACGAGACTTGCACGAGTTGCACGCGCTCATTGCGCCGCGACCTTTCTTCGTGTCGGGCGGCGCCGAGGATTCCCCGTCGCGTTGGGTTGCACTGAACCACGCCGTGGCAATGAATCGAATGCTCGGCTATACGAACCGGGTCGCGATGACGAATCGCAAAGAGCATTTGCCGGACGAGGAATCGAACGCGCGACTCTACGCGTTCTTCGAGCACTTCCTGCAACGCCGTTAGCGCGCCGCTTACTTCGTCTGCGCGAAAAGCATCAGCACGCGCGGACCTTTTTCGGTCGGCAATGCGAATTGCTTCTCATCGAAGCCCATCGGCAGGGCCAGCCCATCGCAGGCCGGGTCGTGAACGGGTTTGCCATTCACGAGCAACACGTAGTGATGCGTCTTTTTTCCCTGGATGCCCTGGATGGTCACGGTCCAGGTCTGCTGCACCGGATCGTGCGTGAGCGAAACCGTTTGCCAACGCGTGAACGAGCCGACGATTTCGACGCTCACGGGTTTCTCGACCAGCTCGACGCTCGGCTTCCAACGAAAGATCCGCGCGTAAGTGTCACGCGGATTTTCCGGACGACGCTGCATCGTCGCTCTTGAGTTTGAAGTGGGAATTCGAACCGCGGGGGTTGTCGGTGCGGCCGGTTTGCGGCCAAGTAGGTTGCCAATTTTTGCCAACATTGTGTTTCGTGTGTCTGTCGTCTGGGTAATTGGGGGCGGACTTCATCAAAACATTGCGCGCGATGCAACTCCTGATCGCTTCAAAGTGGAAAAAATTTCACGCGTGTCGGAGCAACGCGGACATTTGAAGTAGGATAACGAAATTTTTCTGGCGGTGAAGGTCCGCGCCGCGCGCTCACGGCAGGTCAACGCATGACAATCATCAGCGTGAAACCGTCATATCCCTTACTGCCCACGGTCTGGATGGCCGTGGCGCTGACGCGCGGCTCGGCGGCGACCAGTTCATGGAAACGCCTCACGCCTTGCACCAGTGGGTCCTTGCTGGCTGCGTCAATCACCGCGCCTTTGCGCACGACATTGTCGGCGACGATCACAGTGCCGCGCCGCGAAAGTTTCAGCGCCCAGGTGAAATAGCCGGGATAGTTGTTCTTGTCCGCGTCAATGAAGATGAAATCAAACGGACCGCGACGCTCGGCGGCCAGTTGTGGCAAAGTCTCCAGCGCAGCGCCGACGCGCAACTCCACGACATCTGTCAGGCCCGCGCGGGCAATGTTAATGTGCGCGACTTCCGCGTGCTTCGGTTCAAACTCCAGCGTGATGAGCCGTCCGCCGGGCGGCAACGCGCGCGCCAGCCAGATCGTGCTGTAGCCACCGAGCGTGCCAACTTCCAAAATATTGCGCGTGCCCTGCGCCTGCGCCAGCAACTGCAAGAGCTTCCGCTGATTCGGCGTCACGCTGATCGACGGCAGGCCGGCGTCGGCGGAAGTTTTGAGCGCCGCCTCCAGCGCGGCGTCAGGCGACAAAAGTGTGTCGGTGATGTAGCGGTCCACCGCAGTCCATTGCTCCTGACTCATAAACGGCTGCGCAGCGTGACTAGTTGGGGGATTGAATCAAGGGCGCATTCGGAGCGCGACTGTGCGACCCGCCGCATAGCGCCGACAGTGACTCAAGAATCCAACAGGGCAGGCCCTACCAGTTTCGCAGAAAAGGCTAAATGCTTCTTAAAAATAGGGTCTGGAAGCGGAACTGCCGGTCGGATGTTACACCTGAATTCTACCATGTAGTATCGACGTTTTGTCTTTGGATGTTCTGCCACTCCGATTATTTCGTCCGCTCGCATTATTGACCTCTGCATGATTTCGAACAGCGCTTTGATTTTTTCCGAAACCTTGGGATTTCTTCGCAATCGAGCAATTGATCCAACTTGGCCATCAATTGTGAATTGCCAATGGGTTTCCAAAGTTCCCAATAGACTTTTTTTGTCATCCTGATAAAACGGTCGCAAATCTATCACTAATTTCGAACCGCGGAATGAAATTAGTTTTTGTTGTTGTTTGCCGCCGCGATCAAAATTATCGCCTTCCGCCAAAATACGCTCACGGTAATCTTCTTTGTGAACGCTTTGTTGGCGTTTTCCTTTTTCGTAATCAAACTTTCTGGTGAGACCACCGGGCATGGAATTTAATTATTATGAATTATTTCTTCTTCCTCTGCACCTTTGCCGCGACTTTCAGG
>DATHKK010000844.1:0-4388 GCA_035489355.1 Candidatus Limnocylindria bacterium | reverse complement strand
CTCTCCGGCTCGGCGTGGATGGCGATCTGAATTTCATCGGGCGCGTCGCTGCGCTGCGACACCACGAGCCGAACGTGCGCGCCGTTGTCGAACTTTTCCACGCGCAGGGTCACCTCTAATTGCTCAATACCAGGTGCGGGAGTCGAAAGAGTTCCGGCCACGAAGTTCGTGCTGGCATTGGCCGGCGCGACCGAACCTTCAGCCCAAATCCGTTTGCCTTGAACGCCATCGAGCCGGCTGCGTTCCAATTCGCTGAAACCCTTGCGTCCCTTCACGACCGGTTCGACGGCGATGAAATTGATCAGGTCGTAGCCACCATTGGTCAGCACGGGATATCCCAGCCGAATCAATCCGCGCGGCCCGCTCCAGCGAAACCCGCCCGGCGGCACGGCAAACTGCAGCCCGCCGCGCAGTCCCCAGACGGGCTGATTGGTGTTCACGCCGGGACGAATCCAAGCGGCCTCGGAGCCGATGGTCATCCGCGCCTGCAGCATTAGGGCGAAGAAGATCGCGTGTCGCATGAACCGCATTCTGTTCGCGTGCGGCGCGGAGGTCAAAGCGGGAGCGTCACTGGGCCGATCATTCAATAAAATATCGGCTCGATGTGGTCAGCTTGAATGGGCTCTGGATTCTCGATTGTGTTGGTGAAGCCCGTTCGTTGTTGTTGCTCGCACCGTTCGCGTGCGAAAGGCAGGGCGCGTCGCTCCGTGCTCGCCATCACGGAGAAAGCGTTTCTGACTATGGACCCGCGATGGCTTTCAATTCGTCGGCGTTGAAGGCCCGCAAGGTTTCCGTCCGAACATTGCCAAGAGACGCCAGTTGAGTCAGGCAGCGAAGAATCAGCTTTTCCTCTCCAGTGAGGATGAGCACGCCGTCACAACGACCCATTGTCCAAAGCTGACTTTCGACGGTGACGCCGAGTTTCTCCGCGTCCTGCTTGAAAGCGAGCGCACGGTCGGCGCTCTCCTTGATCTTGCGAACGCCCTGTTCAGTGAAATGAAGCAGCGTGATGTATCGAGCCATAATTTCCTCCGAATTCCATTTTCGGTGATGCCTGTGAGAAAAACGCGTCACCGCTCCACGGTCCTTGCTGAGCTTCACCCATTTTCTGCGCGGCACAAGTTCGAGGTGGAGAGAAAATCATCCCGCTGAATTTGACCGTGTTATCGAGCCGCGCGCGCGCGGCGGCAATCGTATTGCACTCGCTCGCACTTTTTTCATTTTACGAAGCCTTGGACGCGCAGCCAATACATGCAGTCATTCGCCCAGGGATGCGCTTCGCCTTTGCCGAGACCGATTCCGTGCGCGCCATTTTGATAAATGTGGAGATCAAAGGGCACGCCGGCGCGTTGCAAGGCGGCGGCGAACTCCAGCGAATTTTCCACCTTCACCGCTTTATCTTCCCAGGTGTGCCAGATGAAACAGGGCGGCGTGTCCTTCGTGACTTGCAGTTCGTTCGACAAATTCTTCACCAGTTCGGGATCGGGTTTGTCGCCCAGCAAATTTTTCTTCGAGCCGGCATGTGTGTTCGCACCCATCGTGATCACCGGGTAGCAAAGGATGGCGAGATCAGGCCGGCTGCTCTGGCGTTCCACGGCGTCGCTCGCGTCGGCATTGCCGGAATCGAAGTGAGTGATCAGCGTCGAAACGAGATGGCCGCCCGCTGATGATCCGATGACGCCGACGCGCTTCGGGTCGATCTTCCATTCCTCGGCGCGAGAGCGAACAAGCCGCACCGCGCGCGCAGCATCTTGAAGCATGGAAGGATGACGGTAGCCGCCGGAGCCGAGGCGATATTTCACGACGAAGCACGAGATGCCATTCGTGACGAACCAATCTGCGTAGCCTTTACCTTCGTGCGGCGCGAGTCCGCCGTAGCCGCCGCCGGGGAAAATGATCATCGCCGCTCCCGTCGTGATGGAAGGCTCCGCCAGTTGCGGCGTAAGGGTCGGAACGTCCTTGTCGGCTTTCCCGAGAGCGCCGGGCGCGCCATCCGGCCAAAGCGGAATCGCCATTTGAGCATGCGCGACGGACGCGAGAGCGAGCCAGGCCAAGAGGCGAACGGTGTTGGTCATGCGGCGATTCTTCTTCCGTACGAAGAAAGAGGCAAGCCCCCCAGCTTGCCTCGATAACTTCCCCTGTCCTGACTTGGACCCCTGACTACTTCACGTCGTTCTTTTTGTTCGGCGTCTCCACTTCCTTGCTCGGTGAACTGCCCTCGCGTTCGCGCACGCGCACCTTCTGGTCATTATCCAAGGCGATCACTTGCGAAATTTGCGAACTTCCATCCGCGGCCTTCTGGGTTGTGAAGCAAACGAAGTCGCCCGTTTTGAGCGTTTTCAACAGGACCGGTTCCCCTTGTTTATTCACCTGCGCATCGGCCGTCATCGCGTACTGCTTGTCATTGATGGTGACGGAATTATCAGTTTTCGCGGTCACGGTGCCGTGATGGCCCTGGCAAATTTTTTCGTGAGTTTTGCGATTGGCCTCGGTGATCTTGTTCTCAATTTTGGCTTTCGCGTCATCGGCGTCATCGGCGCGGACCGACGTAGGAACCACGAGCAACGCCGCCGACATCACCGGCACGACCCAAAATCTTAGTTTCATTTTCATGCCGGTTCATTCGCACGCTCTGTGCCACGGTGGAGACTGCCGTCATGCTCGCTTGATTGCCGCGCGAGCGAATCGGATGCGCTGCGATTTGCACGCGCGACATCGCAAATTTATTGCAACACTCACGCCGCCATCGCGGTTCTCGCCACACGCCACGCGCCACGCGCGAGTTTGATTCGCGCCTTCGACTTCCGTAGCATTCGGATGTGTTTCGTCCCTGCATCGATCTGCACGAAGGCAAAGTGAAGCAAATCGTCGGCGGTTCGCTGAGCGACACCGGCGCGGGCCTGCGCACAAATTTCGTTTCGGAAAAGCCCGCGGCGTGGTTCGCGGATTTGTATCGGCGCGATGCGCTGGAAGGCGGCCACGTCATTCTGCTCGGTCCAGGAAATGAAACAGCCGGGCGCGACGCGCTCACGGCCTATCCGGGCGGACTCCACCTCGGTGGCGGCGTGACCGTTGAGAACGCGCGCGCCTGGCTCGAGGCAGGGGCTTCCCACGTGATTGTCACCTCGTGGGTGTTTCGCGAAGGGTGCGTCGATTGGGAGCGGTTGAATCAACTCGTGACCAGCATCGGCAAGCGTCGTCTCGTGCTGGATCTGAGTTGCCGCAAGCGCGAGGGCGATTACTTCGTGGTGACCGATCGCTGGCAGAAATTCACGACGGAAAAGATTTCGCCGGAGCTGCTTACGAAACTGGCGGCGTTCTGCGATGAATTTCTGATCCACGCCGCGGACGTCGAAGGGCTTTGCCGCGGCATCGATCGCGATCTCGTGGAGAAGCTGGCGCAATGGACGCCGTTGCCCACGACCTACGCCGGCGGCGCGAAGTCGCTCTCCGATCTGGAGGAAGTCACGCGCGTGGGCCGCGGTCACATCGATCTGACGATTGGTTCGGCGTTGGACATCTTCGGCGGAAGCGGTGTGAAATACGCGGAGGCCGTTGCTTTCAATCACGCGCAGGCCCACCGGTGATCGGAGCGGGAGGTTGAACAGAAGGGAGCAAAGGAAACAAAGAGACAGACGGTTGGATTTCTTCTCATGGATTCATCCGGGAGCCAAAAGTCATCGACCAATTCTTTGTTTCCTTCGTTTTCTTCTGTTCAAGTCTGAATCGTTTCAGTTTAGCCAAGCTCAACCTGTCCGCTGGCAACGCGGGCGAAGTAGCCGCCGCGAGCGATTAATTCATCCGGGGAACCACACTCGGTGACGCGGCCCGCATCGATGACCACCACTTTGTCCACGCACCGAATCGTGCTGAGGCGATGGGCGACCATCAACGTGGTCCGGCCGTGCATCAGTTCGAAAATGCTCGCGACGACCTGCGCTTCGCTCTCGGCATCCAAGGCGCTCGTGGGTTCGTCGAGCAAGAGGATGGGCGCATCCTTAAGAAAGGCGCGCGCGATGTTGATGCGCTGACGTTCGCCAACGCTCAAGCGCGCCGCGGCCTCGCCCACCACGGTTTGATATTTGTGCGGCAGCCTGACGATGAAGTCGTGCGCGTTGGCGGCGCGGGCGGCCGTTTCAATCTCAGCGGACGTGGCGTCTGGTTTTCCGTAGGCGATGTTTTCCGCGATGGTGGTGGGCAGGAGAATGGGTTCTTGCATCACGACGGCGATTTGTTCGCGCAAATCTTTTAACCGCAACTCGCGCAGGTCCGAGGCATCCAACTTTACGGCGCCGGCGCTCGGATCGAAAAAACGGGGCACCAGATTCATCAGTGTCGATTTGCCGGCGCCGCTCGGGCCAATGATCGCGCAGGACGCGCCGGGGACT
>DATHKK010000843.1:0-5155 GCA_035489355.1 Candidatus Limnocylindria bacterium | reverse complement strand
ATTTCGATGACTCCGTGCGGCATGAGCCAGCCCAGCAAAAACTTGATCTCGCCCGCGCGAACGTAGTCGAGCGCCACCGCCCCAAGGATCACGCCGTTGTAGAAAAGCGAAATGATCGTGCCGATGCCCCACGTCATCCCGAGCGCCAGTGTCAGGATCGATACACGAGTGTTGTGCGTCATGAGTTCGCCGGAAAAGGTCGTCTTGGCGCCGCTCAGACGATCTTCTTTCACCGCCTCCTCCTTCGCCACGCGATCGGAAGGGTCCCCGGCGAGATGTGCGAAGGGCATGATCACCGCCTTCGCCTCAGGATCGAACGCGAGCGCGAGGGCGCCAAACGCGCAGCCGGCAATGGTCACGGCGAGCGAGAGGTAAAACGCCTTCACATGGCGGCGAAATGTTTGCGGCAAGGTCCGCAGGAACCAGTTCAGCGGCGAGAATCGTTTTTGAGCGCCGCGCGTCTCGTGAATTTCCGAGTAAGCGCGCGCCACAAGATTTTCCAGATAGCGGCGCAGTTCCGGTTCCGCGGAAAAGGTGACAAGCTTGGCGAGATCGGCCGAGGTGCGCTCGTAGAGGTAGTGAAATTGCCGCGCCTGTTCCACCGTGGGACGGAACGCTGGCTCGTTCTCGAAGCGGTTCAGCAGTTTCTCCAGCTCTTCCCACGCCGGACGCTCGACGGTGCTGAATTTTTCCAGATCGATGATCACAACAACTGCCTTTGCTTCACGTTCACATACTGGGAAACGAGATCGACGGCGAGCCGTTCGCTTTGCAGCAGCGACAGCCGGACGCCGCGGCGTTGCAGCACTTTTTCCAATTCACGCAGTCCGTGCCAGCGCATGTGGCCGGCCAGCTCGCTATACATTTCAGCAGCGGAATTAATCCCGGCATTTGAGAAGAGCGGACGCACGCCCGGCGGTTGCAACATGTTCACGAGTACGAAGTGCTGCCGACGAAGCAGGTCCATGTTGCGGACGAATGACTCAGCGGCGACCGGATCATCGAGCGACGTGAGAAACAGCAACAACGCGCGGCGGCGGAGGCGCAAGCGGATGAATGTGCTGAGCTCGTCGAAGTCCGGCGCCACCTCGCGCGGCTGCAAGGTGTAGAGCGCATCGCGGCAGGCATGGTAGTGCGCCTTGCCGCTGCGCGCGCGGATGAACGTCTCGATTTTGTCGCCGAAGGTGAGCAAGCCAAAATGATCGCCTTGCTGTTCCGCCGCCAGGCCGAGGACAAGGGCGGCGGTGATGAAACGTTCCAAAGTAGTTACGGGTTGAGAGTTGAGAGGCGAGAGAGGGGAAGCGTTCGGACCCTCAACTCTCAACTTATTACCCTCAACTTTTCTCCCACTCAGCCGCGAAGCATCGATGATCACATACACTTCCTGCGTGCGCTCGATTTGAAAAACTTTCGTGACGGGATGTCCGCGCTTGGCCGTCGCTTTCCAGTGGACGTCCTCGAAGCTGTCGCCGGGAATGTATTCGCGCAGCTTCTCGAAGTCGCGCCCTCGGCCAATCTGGCGCTGAGCATGAATGCCGAAGGCGCCACGGTTCAGGAAGAGTGCAGCGAGATTGTTCCGGTCGCGCGCCAGGTTTGGATATACGCGCACTTCGCTCTGCACCGGAATTGTTTTCCAGCGGGACCAGAAGCCCATGGGGGATGCGGCTTCGATGCGCGCGAAGACGATTTGAAATCTCCCGCGTTGCACTGCGGAACAACTCCAATCAAAAGCCGACCATTCCGAATCCGCCGGCAGAGCGACCGTAAATTCATCGACCGACGGCAAAAGCTCCAGAGGAAAGGCGAGCGCCAGCCGTAGCGTGCGCGCCTTCTGGGACGGATTGCGAAGGCGCGTGACGATGGAGAAAGGACGTTCCTGCGATGCGCGGAGCAGGGGAGGCAACTCAATGGAAATCCCGCGCAAAATCCCTGCTGTGAGAAAAGCATCGACGATGGCGGCCAACGCAAACGCGGCAATCGCGAAGAAGGCGAAGGGCGCAGCTTCACTCACGACGCCCGCCAGCGTGGCGAACGGCACCACGATGATGGCAAACCAAATGAGCAGTCGTGTGCACGGGACGATCATATTCGCGTACCGAGTCCAAACAGGGGGATTTGCACTGCACGCTCGCGATGGTGTGTCCCTCGCCCCTTAACGGGGAGAGGGATTATGGGTGAGTGGTGATCAATTTTATGGCTGAATCGTAGGTCCAACGTCGTTAGCAAGCACCCCTCACCCCAGTCCTCTCCCCGTTGAGGGGAGAGGGAGAATCGTGGTGAGCTTCGGTATTTTTGTGATCTGATACTCATCTCGGCACCGCGACCTCTTGGAGAATGCGTTCAATGACTTCGCCCACGGACAATCCTTCGATCTCAAACTCGGGACGGAGAATCAATCGATGTTCGAGCACGGGCACAGCCATGGCCTTGATGTCGTCTGGCGTCACGAAGTCGCGGCCGCCCATCGCGGCGAACGCTCGTGCGCCGAGGAGAAGGCTCTGCGTGGCGCGCGGACCAGCGCCGACAAGCACGCTTTCGTGTTGCCGCGTGCCGCGCACGATGTCCACGATGTAGCCAAGCAACTCTTCGCGCAGCGTGATGCCTTGCAGGCTCGCACGCAGTTCGCGCAGGTCTTCGGCTTTGATGACCGCTTGCACAGCGCCTCGTTCCAGAGTCGCTTCGGGCGAATCCGAACCGAGCATGCGTTGCGCGAGAATCAATTCCTCGTCGCGCCCCGGCGCGGTCATGGTGATCTTCAACATAAAACGATCCTTTTGCGCTTCGGGCAGCGGATACGTGCCTTCGTACTCGATTGGGTTCTGGGTCGCGAACACGGTGAAGTTTTCCGGCAGCGCGTGCGTTTCACGATCGATCGTCACACGCTTTTCCTGCATGGCCTGCAACAGCGCGGACTGAGTCTTGGCCGGCGCGCGATTGATTTCATCCGCGAGCAGAAACGAAGTGAAGACTGGCCCGCGAATCAGCGTGAATTCGTTGCGCTGCAAGTTGAAGACGTTCGTGCCAGTGATGTCGGCGGGCATGAGGTCGGGCGTGAATTGAATGCGCGAAAAGTCAGCACCCAGCACGTGCGCGAGGGTCCGCACGAGCAACGTCTTCGCGACGCCGGGCACGCCTTCAATGAGCGCGTGTTGTCCCGTGAAGATGGCGATGAGCGCGCGGTCCACGACGTCGCCCTGGCCGATGATGACTTTGGCAACTTCCTGCCGCGCTTGCGTGAGGACTTCTTTGAGCCGTTCAGTGTTGGTCATAAATGGGTTTGAAATCAGTGGTATGTGGTGGTGCTTGGTTCATTCCATAACTTCTTCCTGTTCAGAATGCCGGCGATTTCGCGATAGGTTTCGACCACGTTCGGCTTTTCCTGCGCGTTGTAGGCATCCACGACGGCTCGGATTTTTTCGCGGCGCGGGTCCGTCGCGCGTTGATCAAGCGGAGCGGACTTGTGCCATTCATCCAGGCTGGTCTGGAGCAAATCTTTGGGCGCAATGCTGCGGCGCAGAAGGTTTTCGAATCCCGCCGCGGACTCGCGGCCCAGGATCGGCGTGGTGGCAAGTTCATTGGTGCGCGGAATAAAGCTCACGGAACTTTTCCAGATGAACAGCGCCGCGAGTGCAAGCAGCGCGATGACGCCACCGTGCAATTGATAGCGTCGAAACAGCGTGGCCACGCCGGGGCGTTCCTGGACGCCGAGGTGCGTTTCGTCGAAAAGGATTTCGCGGCTGCCGCCCGCAAGCCACGCGAGCAGATCCGCCGCGCGTTCCTGGCGCAGGGCTTCGTTGCTCACAAAATAGGAATCGGTCGCGACCACGATGGAGCCATTGCCGTGCTGCTTTTCGATCATCACCGGATCAGTGCCGCGCGCGTAGAGGATGCGCCAGGTGAAGTCGAGGTTCGTGAGCACAAGTGCGCTGTGCCAGCTCAAGGTCTCAGGCAGCGGGGCGGATTGAATGCGCCGGGCAACGACCGGCGTCAGCACGAAATTCTCGCGCGCGCCCGGAACGAACTCGTAACCGAAGCCCCATTTTTCGCGCAGGTTCACGGGTGGGTGGCGGTGTTCATCATCGAGCAGTGGATTCTTGAAGGCGGGACCGTTGGTTCCAAAACCTGACGTAAAGAAATGCGGCTTCTTCAACTCGGGATAGAGCGTCACGACAAGTCTTCCGCCACCGCGCACGAACGACTCCAGCGCTTTGTATTCGTCTTCCTCGGCGGACATTTCGCTCCACGGTAAACCGAACACGAACAGCGTGGCGCCTTTGCCTTCGGGAAGATTTCCGATCGATTGGGTGAAGCGCCGCGGTTGCGAATCGCTCAGTTGTTCCAGGCTCTCGAAGTAAACGCGGCAGCCGAGGGGATCGCCGCGCAAGGATGAGTAAGCCGGGTAATTATCGCCGGACGCAAAGCGCAGCTTGAACAACTGCACCAGTCCGTAGCCGAACCCACCGAGCACGGCGAGGAGCGCAAGCAAGAGGAGGGGGCGGCGGTTCAGCATGGGAGCCTTTTAAAATGACGAATAGCGAACGACGAATGACGAACGAAGGTTTGCAGCAGCGGCCCGCCATCCGTCATTCGGAATTCGTCATTTCTCTTCAGCATCCTTTGATCCTTTCCACGTTGCCGCGGAACTGCTGAATCAGCTCGGCATTGATCTCGTGCATTCCGTACCACACGCGATCGAAGACGAAGACATTCTCGGAGAAAGTTTTTGTCAAATCAGGCAAGGCATGACTGCGGCGCAACAGCTCGCGCTCGTAGTCACGATTGCTTTTGAACTTCGCGATGTTGACGAGATTGCGCGCGGCCAAATGCGCGAGGCTGGAAAAATAAAACGCTCGCATGGCCAGGCGCAGTTCGCCGCGCTCGAGCAGTTCCAGCGCGAGCTTCGTCCAGCCATCCACGGGCAGTTCGTCGCCCGCGACATCGTTGCTTTCGAGATCGGGAATGGGCGTGGCGGGCGTGGCTTCCAGTTCCGCTTCGGTGGAACGGGAGCGCGTGCGCCAGAGCAGCCACACAAGGACTCCGATGACGGCGAGCACGACGGCGATGAGAATATAAACCAAACCTTCGGCGGACAATGAGAAGCCGCTGGGGCCGCCTGTCGCAGGCTTGGAACGAAACAGTTTCTCGATCCACTCGC
>DATHKK010000842.1:0-3367 GCA_035489355.1 Candidatus Limnocylindria bacterium | reverse complement strand
CCTGAAATCGTGGGCCTCTACCTGCGCGCGTTCCATGACATGAACGCCGCGAACTGGCCCAACTTGCAAAAAATCCTGACGGAAGACGTTCGCCTGATGCTCGGCGTGTGACTGAGGGGCGGCGGTGTTCTGTTTTGTTCTTCCTCAAGGAGAGTGGCGCTTGGAGAGCTGAACGACGATGAACGACCATTTTTATCGTCATCCTTGGTCATGCGCCTGCGGGTTCAAAAAATCCGCGAATGACGCCGCAAACTTCACTTGATTCCGCCTCATCGAGGACTAGCGTGCGAACGAACAGAAAGGAGCGTCTTATGCCAGCAACACGTTTGAAGGAATTCCTCGATCACGAAAAAATCCGTTACTCCAGCCAACTGCACTCGATTGCTTACACCGCTCAAGAGGTCGCGGCGTCCGCCCACATTCCCGGAAGTCAATTCGCCAAAACCGTCATCGTGAACATCGACGGGCAACTCGCGATGGTCGTGCTGCCGGCGAATCGCAAAGTGATTCTGCAAGACTTGCGCGACATCACGGGCAGCGACCGCGTGACGTTCGCGTCGGAGCTGGAGTTTCAGGAACGCTTTCCGGATTGTGAATCGGGCGCGATGCCGCCCTTTGGGAATCTCTATGGCATGGATGTCTTCGTCGCGCCCGAACTGACCCATGATGCGGAAATCGCTTTCAATGCCGGCACCCACGCCGAAGTGATCCGCATGGCCTATCGCGACTTCGAACGGCTGGTGCATCCGCGCGTGGTGAGCTTCGCGACGTGACACGTGTCACGGCATCTCGGCAGAGGTCCGCGGACGCCCTCCGTTGCAACAATCTTTCAGTGCAGCCCCGTCTTCCTGCGCTCGGAGAATTTGAAAATCTTTGGCGTCAAAACACTCGATGGAAAGATCGCCGTGGCGGTTCCGTTCTCGTGAACCTCAGCAAAGCCGCTTGGCATCGCCGGTACAATAGTCGGTCAGAGCTTCGCTCAAGCCGCCTTAGCTTCCGTCACGGAATTTTTGGCGCGGTAATGATCGGCAAGGCTCTGCTGCGATGGCGTCAATCCCTCCGCTTCGATGGCCGACAGAATGCGCTCTTCCGTCATGATGAACCGGTCGCGTTTGTAGAGGAGATAGTCTTCCCGGAGATCGCTCGGTGTCATGTTGATCGTCACGAGATTCGCACCGGTGCGCAGTCCACGGCCATAGCCGCTTCCCGGGCCCGCGAGATTCAAGGCGCTCACCGCCGGGATGACCCAATCCGGCCGCATCAAGCGCAGCGCTGCCATCGAGTTCAACGTCAGATCGAGATCCCCCGTCGGCGCGCTGGCGACCGGCGTCGCTTCGCCGGGAATGAATGGACTCACGCTGCACCCGCGCAACGGCAGCGACGCCGCCACGGAAAAATTGTTCAGCAACTCCTCATCACTTTGCTCCGGCAGGCCCGCGATGAAACCGGAACTCACGTTCCAACTCGTTGCCGCGAGATGCCGAATCTGTTCGATGCGCTCGTCATACGTGCCCGGCGCTTGCATCGCGGCATATTCGTGGCGGCTGCCGATTTCGAACTTGATGATGTAAGTCGTGGCGCCCGCCTCCTTGAGTTCCGCGTAGAGAGCCGGGTTCAATGTGCCGAGGCAAACACTCACGCCCAGATTCGTTTCACTCCGCAACGTGCGTATCAGCGGCACCACCACCTCGCGCACAGCAATGGGATCTTCGCCTGTCTGGATGTTGATATCGGTCACCGACTCAGGGCGATGTTCGAGAAGCAGTTGGGCGATTTGCTCTGCGTGAGCGCGATGGCGCGCGAGCGATTTGTTGTCCCGCCGCATGCCGCAATACGTGCAGTTCTCGCGGCAAAAATTGGAAACTTCGACGACAGCCCGGACAAAAACCTTGCGCCCGAATTCGTTGATGGCAGCGGAAGCGGCGCGCTCGTGAAGCTCTTTCTGTGCGGAACCTTTCAGCCTCAGCAGTTCGCGGCTGACCGTGAATGACTCATCCATTTCGCGAGTATTAAGCGTTTGCGCGGAATGGGACGCAATCCCTTTTGTGCTCCCGGGGGTAGAGATGGCGTGCTACGCCGTCGCTGCCCGCGCAAAGCGGGCGGAATTGGACGACGTCGTGCTTCTGGGCATGTCTCGCGTGGCGCCGCTGTTACGCGGCGCAGCGCGCCGTCCCTGCCGCTAAAGTATTTGTAGGTGCTCTCTCCCGTGTTTGGTGTTTTCTTCCTCGCCGTGAATTGGCCGGAACAGTGTGCTGTAATCATTCCTTGCCGCAACGAGGCGCGCTTTATTGCCCCTCTCGTCCAGGAAATTCGTGCGTTGCTTCCCAATGTCATCGTCCTGAATGACGCTTCCACTGACACCACGGCCGAGCGAGCGGCTGAAGCAGGCGCTGAAATTATCTCGCATTCCATCGCACGGGGAAAGGGTGCCGCGTTGCGCACCGGCTGGAATCACGCTCGTGAGCGTGGCTTCGACTGGGCCTTGTGCATGGATGGTGACGGGCAACATGCTCCTGCCGACATCCGGAAATTCCTGGATTGCGCTGCACGCACCGGAGCTTCACTCGTCGTGGGCAATCGCATGGGCGACGCGCAAAAGATGCCGCTCCTCCGGCGCGCGGTAAATCGTTGGATGAGCCAGCGGCTTTCTGCTCTTGCCGGACGAGAACTTCCGGACAGCCAATGCGGGTTCAGATTATTGCGGCTGGCGGCGCTCGACAAAATCCACTTGCGCGCGGCGCAGTTTGAAATCGAATCCGAGCAACTGCTCGCCTTCGCCGCCGCCGGCGCACGGATCGAGTTCGTGCCGGTGCAGGTTATTTACCGAGCGGAGCGGAGTAAGATTCATCCGTGGCGAGATACGCTGCGCTGGTTGCGTTGGCGGCGGCAGTGGCTGGCGTCTTCCGCGCCGCCACAATCCATCGCGTCCCAAAGTACGAGCAAACCGTTGCGCCGCTAAGCCCGGCGCGGGCGGCGAGATCGATCAGTTCACGGCGCGTCCAGCTTCGTTTCACCGACAACAATCCATCCGCGCGCATCGTGGGCGTGAGCCGCAGGATACGCAACATGATCCAAAGCATCGCGTACAGAAATACGCTGCGTTGCATGTCCGTGATGAACACCGCCTGTCGCGCGACGCGATGCGCTTCGCGAAAGTGTTGAATTACCTCCGCATCGTTGGCGAGGTGGTGGGTCATTTGCGAAGCAATCACGATATCAAAGCTATTGACGGCAAACGGCAGCGCCACCACGGAGCCGGCGACATTGCGCGAACTTGAGTTGAGTTGAAGTGGGATAGAATTCAGATCGAGATTCGTGACGCGCCACTTCCAGTCAAGGCGCTCCGCAAATTGATCCATGGCACCAC
>DATHKK010000841.1:0-3349 GCA_035489355.1 Candidatus Limnocylindria bacterium | reverse complement strand
CTCGTCCCGCCGGCTCGTGAACTACGCGTCCGCGGGGGCTCCGCCGATTGTCGGGACCATCGCCGGATGCACTTGGGCGGCGGGCCGCTGGCCGCAGAAGCGCGCGGTGGTGTTTGGCGCCAGCACGGACCGTGTGCGCTTTTCCGTTCCCAACACGCTCACTTCTCTGACCTACATGGCCTGGCTGCGCGTGGATCAATTGATGAACCTCAGCAACGCTTTGGCCATCACGGAGACGATGCAAAAGGGCGAAGTCCATTGGCAGATGTACCGCGATGGCCGCGTCGCTCTCTCGGCCCGCAGCGGCGATGGCGCGACCGTGGACCAAAGCTGGGACCGCGGGCTGAGTCCGGCGATCTTCACGGCGGAGCGCGCCGGCAAATGGACGCACCTGGTCAGCGTTTATGATTCGCGGGCGCGAACGATCAATCACTACGTGGACGGCGAATTCATTTCCGCCACGCCGATCAAACGTCTCGTGCCGCTGAAGCTCGGCGCCGTGGAAATCGCCAACTGGGGCGTGCGCGTGGACCAGCCGAAATGGGCGTCGATGAAGAATTCCGGCGCGTGGTATCTCAACCGCCAATGGAAGGGCAGCATCGACGAATTTGCGCTCCTCGGGCGCGCGCTCCATCCGGACGAAATCCGGCGCTATTATCAGCAAGGGCGCGCCTCCACCGGCGTCGTGCTCGCCAAGAATCCTTCTTCGTAACGCCTGGCGAGAAGACGGCGACAACGTGAAAGGTGGGCGTGGAGCAACGCGCCCTGACATCCACGATTTGGGCAACACGCCTTCTCGATGCGCACGGCAGATTCATTTTGATAGTGACACGCATGACGCTATTCGCTCGCGCCTCGCAGGTACAAACAGTAAGAAAAGTTTGTGGAGACAATCGTTGATCCGAGCACACCGCGACCACCGCGCACAGTGAATTTTGAAGTGCGCTCCACCGTGGCTCAATCGGCCAAAGAAGTTCTGCTTCCTGTGGCGCTCTTGCTCATGGCCTCGCTCCTTATCCGCCGGTGGGACCTGGACCTGATTGTCGCGCGCTGGTTCTGGTCTGATGCCTGGCAATTCCGGCATCACGGCGCGGTGAAGTTCCTCTATGACTTCGGCACCGTTCCCGCCCTGATCGCGGGCTTGGGCGGACTGGGCCTTTGGGTGGCGTCCTTCCGCGTCACGCTGCTGCGTGAGACGCGGCGCCTGGGCCTCTTTCTGTTTTTGTGTTTGGCCATCGGTCCCGGCTTGCTCGTGAACACCGTGTTCAAAGAAAATTTTGGCAGGCCGCGCCCGCGGCAAGTCATCGAGTTCGGCGGCCAGCAGGAGTTTCGTTCCGTGGGAGAAAAACCTTTCGTGGGCCAAGGCAAATCATTTCCCTCCGGACACGTCTCGATGGGATTTTTTTGGCTGGCGCCGTGCCTTTATTTCTGGCGTCGGCACCGCAAGCTCGCCTGCTCTTTCGCAGCGGCGGCGTTGCTCCAGGGAGGGTTGATGGGATTTGGCCGGCTCGCTCAAGGAGCGCACTGGCTTTCGGACGTTCTGTGGTCGGCGGGTTTCGTCCATCTCACGTCGTGGCTTCTCTGGCGCGCTCTGATGTGGGTGAATCATCCGCTCGTGACAAGGGAAACCACCGGCGTGTTGTTGCCCAAACCGCTGAGGTGGAGCGCGTCACTCCGCGCGCGCCGCGAACCAGGAAAGACGTTTCATCCTCGGGAGATTCCGAACCAACCTCGGCGCGCGCGGAGCGACGCGCCCCACCTCAGCGCCAGTGTGATGCGCTCAGAACTGTGATCTCATTCAACTGATTTGTGGCGTGGGCGCGAGGCCGCTGTTAGCCTTGCGTTATGTCGGCGTCAGGTTCCCCGGAGAAAAATGCGCCCGGCTCGCCCGGGGCCGGCAGCGCACTCCCTTCCATCGCGCCCGATTTCGTCGAGCAGGATTTCCCGGACCATCTCGACAACATCATTCCGTCGCGCGGCTATCAAATGTTGCCCATGGTCGGGCTGGGCGGATCGGCGGGGAGCATTGCCGCGCTGCAAAAATTCTTCGCGGCCATGCCGGCGCAAAGCGGGATGGTTTTCGTCGTCATCGTGCATCTCTCGCCCGCCCACGAAAGCACGCTGCCGGAACTGCTCGGGCGCAGCACCACCATGCGCGTCGTGCAGGCGCAGGACGGAGATGAAGTGCAGGCGAATTGCGTGTATGTGATTCCGCCCGGGAAATATCTCGCCTCCGTGGACGGGCACCTGCGGCTGACGAAGCTCGAGCCGGCGGTGCGCCATCTGGAGCGTGAGATCGAGCAGATCAAGTCGCGCCTGCGCGACACGGTCGAGCAATACGAAGCTTCCACTGAAGAGCTGAAGGCGAGCAACGAAGAGCTCCAGGCCATGAACGAGGAACTGCGTTCGGCCACCGAGGAATTGGAAACGAGCCGCGAAGAATTACAGTCGATCAACGAAGAGCTGACGACGGTGAACCAGGAGTTGAAGTCCAAAGTCGATGAACTCAGCAAGGCCAACAGCGACCTCGCCAACCTGATGGCGGCCACGGCCATCGCCACGATCTTTCTCGATCGCGAATTGAACATCATGCGTTACACGCCTTCGACGGTGGCGCTCTTTCATCTCATTGCGAGCGACCTCGGACGGCCGCTCATGGATTTGACGCATCGCCTGCGCTATCCCGAGTTGCAGAAAGATGCCGAGCGCGTCGTGCAAACACTGGTCCCGATCAAGCGCGAAGTCACGGACGGCACCGGGCAATGGTTTCTCGTGCAGTTGCTTCCGTATCGCACGGCCGAAGACCGCATTGCCGGCGTGGTGCTGACGTTCGTGGACATCACGGAACGCCAGAACAAAGAGGAAGAGTTGAGCCGCAGCCGCGCCGAGCTGGAAGCGTCCCTCCAGGAAACCCAGAGCGCGCGCCAGCAGGCGGAAGACGCCAGCCGCGCCAAGGATCGTTTTCTCGCCACGCTCTCGCACGAGTTGCGCACGCCGCTCACGCCGGTGCTCACGGCCGCGGAGTCGATGTTGCGCCGCAAAGACCTGCCGCCAATCCTGGTCGAGGGACTGCAAATGATCTGCCGCAACGTCGAGCTGGAGATGCACTTCATCAATGACCTGCTCGATCTCACGCGCATCTCACGGGGCAAGCTGGAACTGATGCGCGCGCCGGTTGATCTCCACGTGGCCGTGGAGCGCGCGGTGGAGATTTCACGGCCCGACATGGAGCGCAAGGAGCAGCGCCTCACGGTCGAACTCGGCGCGGGCCAGCATCAACTCATGGGTGACCTGACCCGGCTGCAACAGGTGTTTTGGAACTTGCTCAAGAATGCCTCCAAGTTCACTC
>DATHKK010000840.1:0-6605 GCA_035489355.1 Candidatus Limnocylindria bacterium | reverse complement strand
GACGGGCAGCTTTACGTCGCGGGCCTCAGCGAGTGGCAGAGCAACGCTGCGAAGAACACGGGCTTTGACCGCGTGCGTTACACGGGAAAGAAAGTTTATTCCGTGAGCGGCTTGAAAGTGTTGAAGGACGGCGTGCAACTCACTTTCACGCAACCGCTTGCGACTGACAGTGTCGCGGACTTGCAGAATTGGAGTGGCAAACGATGGAATTATTTGCGATCAGAAAAATACGGTTCGGATGAGTTATCACTCGTTCAAGATGTGAATAGTAAGTCGAAACGCGGTCGTGATGTGGTCAACATTACTGGAGCCAAGCTTTCCAAGGACGGCAAAACAGTGAGCCTTCAAATCGCTGACTTCAAACCGGTGATGAGCGAGACGATCCGGTTCAACCTCAAGGCTGCTGACGGCACGCCGCTCGCGCAGGAGTTGATGCACACG
Source organism: Candidatus Limnocylindria bacterium (assembly GCA_035489355.1). GTDB lineage: Bacteria > Verrucomicrobiota > Verrucomicrobiia > Limisphaerales > SIBH01 > JANNGC01. Next base: position 6,164 of record DATHKK010000840.1, on the reverse strand, counting down.
ATCCACGCGCTGCCTTGATGATGTTTCGAAGTGTGTTTAGCGTCTGATGCACGGGGGTGGCTCACCGCCACTGATTTCTATATGGGTGTGATCAGATTGTGGTTCAGATCGGTAGGGCGCGTCGCTCCGCGCGCGCCGTTTCCGAGAACGGACGTGCGGTTCGGCGCGCGCGGAGCGACGCGTCCTACCTTACTGGCAATAGCTTTGGCGTTCTGCGCCTGCATTTATTCTTCGATGGCCGCCGACACCAATGGATTTGCCGTCAAGTTCACTTCAGCGGACGGCAAGGTTTCGGATGTGATGGTGCTCCCAAACTTGTGGCTTTACGTCGAAAGCGGCAAATCGGCGACGCCTTTTGTTCCCGCGGGAAAGTTCACGGGGGTATTCGAAGGCGGCATCAACGGTGATTTGCGCACGGACTATTTTTTCAAAGCAGAGGAACTCAGCGGGTCGTTGAAGCTGGAGATCAACAACGCGGTGGTGCTGGAGACTTCCACCGCCAACACGCTCAGCGGCAAAGTGCAGATCAACAAAGGGCCGAACGCGGTGCGGGCGACGTTCACGAGCGCGGGCGGTGGTGATTCGGCCTTGCGCCTGGGCTGGACGGAGAAGGGCACGAATGTGAACCCCATTCCGAACACGATCATCACGCATGCCCGCACGCCCGAACTGCAAAAGGCGGAGATGGTTTATCTCGGGCGCGAACTGTTCCTCGAGAATCGCTGCGCGAAATGCCACGTGGAAAATTTTCCGTCACCCGTGCCGGAACTCGCGATGGATGCGCCGGGCTTCGATGGCATCGGCGCACGGCGGAATTACGAATGGCTGGCGAAATGGATCCTCGCTCCGAAGGCGACGCGGGCGTCCGTTCACATGCCCAAGCTGTTGCACGGCACGAAGGCGAAGGAAGACGCCGAAGCCATCGCGGCATTTCTCGCGACATTGAAAACGGAGCTGCCAGTTCCGTCAGTCTCGAAAGCGGCGCCATTCGGCTATAACTCGAAAGCCTTCGCGGAAATTAGCCAACGTTCCGGCGTGAGTGCAAAAGCTGTCGGCGAGGAAAACGCCGCGCCTGCTGATCCGAACCAGGAGCGAAAGCCCATCTTCGAGCGGCTGCATTGCGCGGGCTGCCACAACGCGCCGGGCAGCAGCGAAATCGATCCGGCGAAGCTTTCACTCGGGTACGTGGCGCAAAAGTTCGCGCCTGGAAAACTGGCCGAGTTTCTGAAGGCGCCGGAGAAGCAGTTCGCCTGGATTCGGATGCCCAATTTCAAACTCGCCGAGGCCGAGGCCAAGGAACTCGCGGAGTTCTTGCTGAAGAGCGTCGAGAGTGCATCCGGGAAAGCTGCGCCTGCGGACAAGGCCATCATCGAACGCGGGCAGACTTTGGTGCAAAGCACGGGCTGTCTGAACTGTCACACGGCCGGAAAGCTAGAGAATAAGTTCATGGCTCCCGGTCTCGCGAAACTGACGAAGGAATCAAAGGGCTGCCTTGCGGAAAAACGTGACGAGAAATCCAAGGCGCCAGACTTCACCTTCAGCGGCTCGGAGCGCGAGGCTTTACTAGCCTTCGTCAAAACGGATTTCGCGTCGATCTCGCGCCATGCGCCCATGGAGTTTGCTGCTCGCGAAACGCGGCTGTTGAAATGCACCGCCTGCCACGGGCAGATCGATCTCGTGCCGCCGCTCGAAGTGGTCGGCGGCAAGTTGAAGCCTGAGTGGACCGCAGCGTTCCTCGGCGGAGAGCCATTCAAAGTGCGCGCGGACATTCATCCCAAAGGCGAGTTGTGGGTGAACGCGCGGATGCCGGCGTTTCAGTCGCGCGCATCGTCGCTTGCTGGGGCGCTGGCCGCACAGCAGGGCTACGCTCCAAGGTCGCGCGACGAAGGACCGATCGATGAAGAAGCGGCAAAGATCGGCCACAAGATGGTGGGGAAGGACAACGGGCTTTCCTGCATCTCGTGCCATGCCGTGAATGATTTGCCTGCGCTGGAAGTGTTCGAGAGCGAGGGGCTGAATTTCGGTCTCACGGGCGCGCGTCTTCTAAAGCCGTATTTCTTTCGCTGGATGCGCAGCCCCTTGGCCATCGATCCACAGACGAAGATGCCGGGGTATTTCGAGGATGGGAAGAGCGCGCTGACCGATTATTACGAAGGCGATGCGGAGAAGCAGATCAACGCGCTCTATGAATATATTCGCTTGGGCGAGAAGATGGCGGCGCCGGTGACGGGGCAGTGAGAAGATCCAAACATCAAGTTCCAAGCACCAAACGGTCCTGGGAGTCTGAGTTTCAAAAATGATCTGCCAAGGTTGATGGCTGTTTGGATTTTGGTTTGGTGTTTCTCTCGATCTTGGATCTTGGTGTTTGGATCTTTTTCCCGGCTGGCTTTTTCCCCGCGCCTCGGAATTATCACTGCCATGAAAGCCTTTTCGATTTTTTGCGCGCTGCTGGCTCTCGCTTCGGCCCACGCCGCTGAACTCAACCGCCTGACCGAAGAGGAGAAAGCCGTGGGCTGGATGCTCTTGTTCGACGGCAAAGACCTGAGCGGCTGGCGGCAATACGGAAAGCAGACGCCGCCGGGTGAGGGCTGGAAGGTGGAGGACGGCATTCTCAAAAAAGTCGCGAAGCAAAAGGGCGGTGATATCATCAACACGAACAAGTTCGACGATTTCGAATTTTATTGGGAGTGGCGTGTGGATGTGGGCGGGAACAATGGCGTGAAATATCTCGTGACCGAGCAGCGCCCCGGCGCGCCGGGCCACGAGTATCAGTTGATTGATGACACCGGGCACCCGGATGGAAAGCTCGGATCGCAGCGGCAAACTGCTGCGTTCTATGACGTATTGCCTCCGGACGAAAATAAGCCGTCGAAGAAAGCAGGCGAATGGAATTCATCGCGCATTGCCATCAAGGGCAACCACGTCGAGCATTGGTTGAACGGATCGAAAGTCCTTAACTATGAACTCGGCAGCGACGCAACGAAAGCGGCTATCGCCAAGAGTAAATTCAAGAGTGCTCCGAAGTTCGGCGAGAAGATCCAGGGCCACATCATGCTCACCGATCACGGCGATGAGGCGTGGTTTCGCAACATGATGATTCGCGAGTTGAAGTGAAATGTAACCGCACGATATGCACTGGCACGGGCGTGAGTTCTTCGATGGAAAATTTTTCGCCGCGCGCTCACCAGCGATTCAGCATGACGCGGCCGCGGATATGTTCCTCCACCAGAAACAGCGCGAGGAGAACAAACAAACCAGCCAGAGTGAATCCCAGCCAACGGAGAATTTTTCTGGTGCGCGACTTCATGCACGCACGGAGATCACGGCTTCAGAAAGAACCCGCGCTGCTTGTCGCTGATGGGTAGCGCCAGCTTTTCCATCACGGCCAGCAGGTCTTCCCACACTTTGCGCTTCTCACTGAACGACTGGTTGCGCAGCAAATACGCGGGGTGATACGTCGGCATCAGCGGCGTGTCGCGATACGTGTGCCACGTGCCGCGCAGCTTCGTGATGCCACTCTTGCCGAGCAATCCTTCCATCGCCGTGCCGCCAAGCGCGACCAGCACCTTGGGTTTAATTAAATCAATCTGCGCGTGGAGATAAGGAATGCACGTCTGCATTTCCTCCGGCGTGGGCTTGCGATTGCCGCTGCTGCCCGCCGGCATGTCAGGCCGGCACTTCAGAATGTTGGCGATATAAACTTTGTCCCGGAACAACCCCATGGCGTTAATCATTTTCGTGAGGGTTTGGCCCGCCGCGCCCACGAACGGCTCGCCCAGCGCATCCTCATCGGCGCCCGGCGCTTCGCCCACAAACATCAGATCCGCGTTGATGCTGCCCACTCCAAACACAACGTTCTGGCGCGTCGAGGCGAGATGCGGGCACTTCACGCATTGCATGGCGCGGTCGCGAAGCTCGGCAAAGGCTTGAACTTTCTCGGGGTCGGAAGGGAGTGAGATCGAAGGTTCTGGACGAACGCTCGGCGCGGCGATCGAAGCGGGCGCTACCGCAGGTGACTTCGCCGTTTCGACCGTCCGGGCTTGCGTCGGATGAGCCGGAGCAGACGCTCGCGTCCTGCTCCGGCCGCCATTCAGTGCGCGCAAAGTCTCCGCTTCGACGGGCAGAAATTGCGCTCCGCGCGCCTGGAGCGATTGCAAATGTTCAATCGTGGCATCGAGCAGCTGGTGAAATGGGGCCGACATCGGCGCGGAGATTAGCACGCGCCAAAAATGCCAACAGAAAATTTCTTCGCTTGGGCGAAACGGTTTGAACTTACAGAAGCAAACGAAGAGAACGAAGGTTCGGTCCGGGCGCCATTGTTTCTTCCGGCTTCGTTTCCTTCTGTTCCAACTCAGTTCTGCGGCCCGGTGTATTCGAGCCGGACGATTTGCGTGTCCTTATTATTGCCCCACGCTGTGCCGAACTCAATCAGGTAAAGGCAGCCGTCCGGTCCCAGTTCCATGTCCATCGGGCGCTTGAACGTCATGTCCTTCGCGATGCGTTCCATCTTCAGCGATCCGTCCGCGTTCTTCGCGATGTTGTCGTTTTCGTCCAGATGCACGGCGATGATCCAGTTGCGCGACCATTCGTAGATGAACAACGTGTGATCGTATTCCTTGGGCAGTTTCACCTTGGACTTGTTGTTCGGATCAAAATAATAAACCGGCCCGGCCATGGCCGTGCGTCCGCCGCCAGCATTCACGACCGGGAAACGCGCGGAGGCCCCGCCCGGATACCAGATGAACGCAGGCTGCGTCGGCGGCAATTCTTTGACGCCGGTGTTGTTCGGCGAAGTATTCACGGGGTGCGCGGGATCGAAAAAGATCGGCTGGCCGGCTATGTACGACGCGGGCGGCTTCAACGCAAAAGGGGGCAGGGAAGCCGGCTCCGGTTCACCCTTCTCCTTCGCTTCCTTCACCGCCTTCACGTGAGCGGTCTTAACTTTGTCGTACGCCGATTTTTCTTTATCATACGCCGCCTTCTCTTTGACGTATTGCGCGCGCGTGTCGAAATCAATTCGTGCATAAGGTTTGTTGTCGCCGCGCGAATACGGCCAGCCGAAAAAGCCCGGCTTCTTCGCCTGCATCACTTCGTCAAAGCCGCCCGGCCCGCGCTTGGGATCGAATCCGCCCGCGTCCGGCCCCACATCGCCCCAATACAAAATCCCGTTGCGCTGATCGATGGAAAGCCGATAACCGTTGCGCGTGCCTTTCACATAGACTTCCGGCCGCGTGCCCGGCGTGCCCGGCGGAAACAAGTTGCCCTTTGGAATCGTGTAAGTGCCGTCTGCTTCCGGGTGAATGCGGCTGATGCCTCCGCGCAAGTTATTCATGTTCGCGGAAGATTTTTGCGAATCCCACGGTGAGCGGCCGGGTCTGCCATCATGTGGCGAATAGCCGTCGGAGTCGAACGGGTTCGTGTTGTCGCCAATCGCAATGTAAAGATTTCCATCCTTGTCGAACCCCAGCGAGCCGCCGACGTGACAACACTCTTCGCGCTGCGTCGGAATATCGATCAATGCCTTCTCCGTTGTGAGATCTAGCTTGTCTCCGACGAGCGTGTAGCGCGATACGCGGATGATGCCGGTCTTTTTTCCGTTTGCGTCCTTCGTCATCTCCGGCAGGGAGTGATTCAGATAAACCCAATGGTTCTGGAGAAACTTCGGATCGAGCGTGATGCCGATCATGCCGTCTTCCAACCCGTCGAACACTTTGATCTGCGCGATCGTAACCGCCGTCTTGGTGTCGGGCTTCCACATTTTGATTACGCCGGCGCGTTCCGCGTAGAAGACCTGGCCATCGGCGGCGACAGCGAGTTCCATCGGATCTTTCACCGTGTCCTGCCATTCGCCATTCACGCGCTGGTCCGCGTCGAGAACCACTTTGCGGAAATTTCCATCGACTTGTTCGCCGGAAGGAACGGGCGTCTGGGGCGCGCTGGCTTTCGGCGTCTGGGTTTGTTGGGTGGCGGCCACCGCGGCAAAACAGAATGCGGTGGCGCTCAGGAACAGGATCTTGGCTGACTTCATGTGCGTCTATCGACGGGCGAGGCGCGGTTTCATTCAACCACTTCGTTTGCCCGGCGACGCGCGCTGCTCGACGATCTGCCTCTGCTTCAATTCATCCACGACTCGCCGCGCAGCAGTTCTTGCGGGATGACGCGGA
>DATHKK010000839.1:0-4318 GCA_035489355.1 Candidatus Limnocylindria bacterium | reverse complement strand
CGCACGGCTTGCGACTGTGGATCACGCGGAACCTGCTGGGGGATGGCCGTGCATTCGATTAGAAAAAACGGATCTTGCGGCGCCGGATGTACGAGCACGTGTTAACGCGAAGAAGGAACTCGTAAAGGCTCCAGTCGAATTTGATTCAGGCAACAAGAACACGTATCCGCGTGAACTCGCCGACGTTATTCGAAATGAGCATCAGTCAGACAGTCTCACCCTTGTGGTTGTGAATAACGTCACGCGAGCACAGGAGATCTATCAACAGCTCAAGAAACAGAAACTCGCGGCGCCAATCGCATTGATTCATTCTCGGTTTCGTCCCCGCGACCGAAAGAATCATGAAGCCATTCTGCACAGTGAAGGTGGACGCATTGTGATCGCCACCCAAGCGGTTGAAGCGGGCGTTGACGTCTCGGCGCGTATTCTCATCACTGAACTCGCCCCTTGGTCTTCGCTTGTCCAGAGATTCGGACGGTGCAACAGACGTGGTGAGTTCGATGCCGGCCAGGCTCGTGTCCTTTGGATCGACATCAAACCGAAAGAAGAAGGCGATGCTCTTGCTCTGCCATATACAGTTGATGAACTGAAACGCTCCCGCGAGGTGTTAAACAAACTCCAGGACGTTGGTCCCGAATCACTTAACGAAGTGAAGACCGAAGAACCACGTATTGTGCGTCCGGTCCTTCGCCGGAAGGACACCATTGAACTGTTCGACACAACGCCGGATTTGGCGGGACATGATCTCGACATCAGCCGCTACATTCGTGATGGCGACGACACAGATGTTCAGGTCTTCTGGCGAGAACTTGATGCTGATGCTCCAACGACCGATGAGCCTGGCGCCACACGTGATGAGTTGTGCCACGTGTCCCTTCCACGCTTCCGAGAATTCATTGCAAGACTGAACAAGAGCGACTCCAAAGCAGGCGCAAAGAAACTGCGCGCTTATTTGTGGAACGCATTGGATGAGGAGTGGCAACCGACATTCTCTGCTCGTGCAGGCGCAACATATCTTCTGGACGTTCAATGTGGCGGTTACTCCGCTGAATTCGGTTGGTTTGGAACGGCGAAGTTCGACGCGGACGTTAAACCTCTTGGTGTCGCGGGTGATCGTAAGCCGGCCGGCTATTCTGAAGACCGGCGCAGTTTTGTTGGAGAATGGGTCACGCTCAGAGAACACACAAAGCACGTCGTCCATGAAGTTGCCGGGATCGTTACACAACTCGCACCTGATCGCTCCGAGGTATTCGCCGATGCCGCACGATGGCACGATCTCGGTAAGTCACATGAGGTTTTCCAGCGAATGCTCAGGCAGGAAGATGCGTCCAGATTCGGAGATATTTGGGCGAAATCAGCAGGAGCGCGTCACCGTTGTGAACGTCCCTATTTTCGTCACGAGCTTGCTTCTGCTCTCGCTTGGCTAAAAGCAGGAAGCTCAAAAGATAAAGACCTGATCGCTTATTTGATAGCGGCTCACCACGGAAAGGTGCGCCTGTCGATTCGCTCTCTCCCAGGCGAAGAGCCTCCTGATGACAAGCCAGACGCTCGCATCGCACGCGGTGTCATCGACGGTGATTCGCTTGGTCCAATCGAATTCGATGGTGTGTCACTGCCGAAAATTGAGCTGAATCTGTCGCTCATGGAAATGGGCACGGATAAAAACGGTGAGCCCTCGTGGTTGGCCCGGATGATCGCGTTACGTGATCGTTTCGGCCCGTTCCGCCTCGCGTGGTTGGAGACACTGTTACGTGCTGCCGATGGACGAGCCTCGGCATCTGAAGCAGCGACTAGTTTAAGAAGCACGATGCCGAGTGATTAACTCCTCGTATTTCGAATGAGAGCCAATCCAAAACCAATAAACGGTGTCACCTCTCAAATCGCCGAGCACGCGATAATTGTCGTCAACCCGGGCACTCCAGATATTGCCGATTTTTTTGAAATGAAGCGAAGGGTGGGAAGGATTTTCGAGCCAGAGCCGATAAGCTTTCTGTGTACGTTGCTGGATTTCCTTCGGCAAAGCCGCGTAAGCGCGGCGAAATCTATCGGTCGTCGAAGAGTTCATCGCTGGGGCGGGCTTTTCCGTTCGCGATGTCTTCGTCCACTTGCTTCAAAAGGAAATCGAGCGCGCCCGAACCGGAGTCTGCTGCGATTTGACGATCCCACTGCCGGTTCCTTTGCTCGTCGAACCACGCCGATAACTGTGCAAAGTCGGCGGGGTTCAAGCGAGCAATGGCAGCTTCGATTTCGGCAACTGAACTCACGTGCAGAGTGTAATCTGAACGTGGCAGTTCGCTCAAGCTGCATCAATGGGGCCGCACTCTTTGTCGGAGCGCGGAGATGTTCGTTTGCCGTCGAGGCGTTAACACCCAACAGGGCTTCAACTGGGCCGCAGATGCTCCGAGCACTCGCTTTCATTTCCTCGGGACGCGGAGAAATAAGCCACAACGAATCATTGAAGTTCCTTGTAGGGTGGTTGAAGGAGGGAGTCAATAAATGAGTTTTTCGGCGAATACATGCGCGTTATACGGCTGCTCTCCCGTGCCGCTCGCACATTACTTGAAGGCGCTTGGTATTCTTCGCCTTGTGACCGAGCAGGCAGACGCAAATGTCGCTGGCTCCTGGCAAAAGGATGTGTTCGTGCTCCACAGCGGTAAACTGAACGAAGACGCGTTGATTGAATTCTTTCTGCGGCGTTACACGCCTACCGCCATTCTCGCTCCGTGGAACGGAGGAAGTGGGTTTCACAAAAAAGACAACACGGAAGCCATGACTGCCATCGAGAAGAGCGGGGCGGAAAGGTTTGCGAAGTTTCGAGATGCAATTGCTGCTGCACGTTCGGCTTTGAAAGCGATCGGCTTGAAAGAAAAGCCCAGCCCAGAAGAAAAGGAACAACTGCTCAAGTTGTGCCGAAGCTCTTTCCCGGATGACGCTCTCGCCTGGCTCGATGCAGCATTCGTTCTCACGGGCGATGGTGCGAAGTATCCACCTCTGCTCGGAACCGGCGGCAACGATGGTCGATTGGAGTTCACAAATAATTTCATGCAGCGGCTCACAGAGGTCATCAACGTGAATGACGGTGCCGAGCTTTCTTCGGCTCGCGACTCTCTGCGAGCTTGTCTCTTTGGCGGCACGGCCACTGTCTCGCTCAATAAAACGCCAGTGGGCCAGTTCTTTCCTGGGGCGGCCGGTGGCCCTAACAGTACGAGCGGTTTTGCTACCGACTCCGCCGTGAATCCTTGGGATTTTATTTTGATGCTTGAGGGAGCACTCCTCTTCGCCGCTGCCGCTGTTCGAAGATTGGAAGGCGCACAATCGGGTGCTCTCGCCTATCCGTTTTGTGTTCGACAAGTGGCAGTCGGGTACGGAAGTGCCAGCGCCGCAGATGAAGAAGCTGCTCGCGCAGAAATGTGGCTTCCGCTATGGGAACGCCCGGTGGGTGTTCATGAACTCGCTGCGCTGCTGAGCGAAGGACGCGCACAGATCGGCCCCCGAGCCGCACGCAACGGAGTCGATTTTGCCCGCGCAGTAGTCACGCTGGGCGTGGATCGAGGTCTCAGTGCTTTCCAGCGTTATGGATTCCAAGTACGGAATGGACTTTCGTACTTCGCTACGCCGCTGGAGCGAGTCGTCGTTCGTCGAAATCCCCAGGTGGATCTGCTCAGTGAAATTGATGCATGGCTGATTCGGTTCCGTGAAAAGGCAGGTGCTTCAGCCAAACAAGTTCCAGCCTCGATTTCGCGAGCGTTGAATCAGCTTGAACGTCGTATCCTCGAACTTTGCAGAGACGTTAATCGTCGCAATCCTTCACGCGTTCAAGCTGTGCTCATCGCTTTGGGACAGGCAGAAAAAGCGTTAGCTCACAGCCTTACTTGGACGACTGGACGAAACGATCCGATTCCAGTGCCGAAGATTCAGCCTCTCGCTGGCCTATCAGCGCAGTGGTTGTTGAGCGCGGATGACGGCAGCCGCGAGTTTCGATTGGCTGCTGCACTTGCTTCGATAACCGGATTCTACAAAGACAAAGAGGGTCGCGTGTCTCCGCTGCATCTTCGCCAACATCTGGAGCCAGTGATCCCACGGACAACAAATGGACGTGAGCGGTTCTTGTGGCACGAATTGTCAAACGACGTTGTTTGGAACGATGGGAATGTAGTCCAGAGTCTGAATGCTGTTTTCAGCCGGCGTCTTCTACGGGCAGAACAAAGTGGTCACGCTGAGTTGATGGACGTTGGAGTTGCTGCGTCGCTGGCCGACGTGGTCGCATTCATTGAAGGCGAGTGTGATGGCCAACTTCTCGCTGACTTGGTCTGGGCGT
>DATHKK010000838.1:0-4994 GCA_035489355.1 Candidatus Limnocylindria bacterium | reverse complement strand
CCGGCGGATTGTCGCTTAACATTAGAATTGGCGCTCTCGTCCATCTTGGTGCGCGTTTCCAATCAGGACAGCGACACGCGCTACGCGGCGGTGGAGAAGAACATCAGTCGAAAGCTGGTACTCGATTTGTTTTTGGAAGCGGCCGGGCGAATTGAATCGGCGCTTCGACAGAAACCAGAATCCACCGCGCAAGTGCGGCGGGTGAAGCTTGGTCTAAACTAGCCAACGCCAGCGCCTCCATGAACAAGAATGTCGTCCAGTGGGTCATGCTACGCAAAACCGAGTTTCTCGCGAAGCAGCTTGGCCTTCCGCTGCGGCGTAAGTTGGCTGAATACCAGACGACAGATTTTGGCATTATCGATTTCGCATTCGATACCAGCGACGACGAAATCGCAGTAATCGAGCTGGAGACTGGTATTTCCAGCACTGCCAAGCTGGATTTCTGTCTCGAACAAAGCCTGCGCTACAAAAAACTCGCAACGATTGTCCCACAGCCTTTGCGGGTGTTCATTCTTTATGACCGGCTTGGAACACCGCTGAGTTTTCAACAGCGCCTCACACAAAGGAGTTCTGAGCATGGCCTCGAATTGAGGTCATACTCCATGCTCGACGTCAAAAGCCTCTACCAGAGGGCGATGGATGAACTGGAAAAGACAAGCGGCATCTACCTCGGTAGGCCGGTTGCGACGAACCTTACGCACCTTCGGCTATTGAACCGAATTCTCCTTCCCTTCGCAACGGCACGAAAAGAGGAAATGACTCAGGAGGAACTACGGCGGTCGTTTTCTCCGAGCGCCTCGCGCACAATGTTTACCGTGCGGAAGAATTTGGCTGCGCATTTTGAACTTTTCACTGTTGGTGAAGCATCTGGCGGGAAAATGCTGTCTTTGACGGACTACGGAAGAAGATTTTGCGAGAACATGACGTACGCACCGCTTGCGGTCGGGCATGAGTTTGACCTGAGCCATGCACAAAGACGTGTGTTGTTGGAATCACTCACAAATGGCCAATTCACCAAGAGCAAGGTAAACATCTATTACTTCCTGCGTTTCATCCATCTCACAAATGGCGAGTGGGTGCCGAAGGAACATGGTGACATCGGTAAAGAACGGCTGACGTATCTCAACAATTTCCTAGGAACCAGTTACTTGCCCGGCCCCCTGACTCGCTTGATACGGTTCACATTTAACCAGGCTTCGGAACTTGGTCTAGTTGACAGCATCGAGACCGGTCAATCAGAGCCCACGTTCAAAGCGTTCTTGACGTCTCTCGGCTCAAGAGTCCTTGGGTTCCTTGAGCTCTACCTTCATCTGAAGCGAGAGCAGTTGCAGATACCGCTGCAAAATTGAAATGCCGTGAAGGTTTCCACGACGGAGCGTGTTGAATCAGTTGCCATTCGACTGGCTGCTACCTTGACCTTCGTTCACGAAACTCACGTTGACGCGATATGGGAGGCGTTTTGGGCCGGAAAATTTCATCCCAAATATTGCCCAACTACTGAAGATGTTTCTCGCTTCACCGACGTTGTTGACTCCGCAGAACTGGCAGCGGAGTTCCAAATCGAACGAGGCTTTCTCAGTTCGACTGGCCGCTTTTTGTCTCGTGCCCAAGCCTACGAGTTGGCGAAACAGACCCGGAAATCTTTGACCCGAGAAATTTCGCCGTTGACCAAAGACATCAATTCAAACGACCTCAACCTAGAAGCCTCGACCCGACTGCGCGGTAGTTGATTGGCTTGTTGGAACGTGCGTGGGTGCGCGAGCACAAACCAGGCGATGGCAATCTGGTGATTGTGTCCGGATTCGGGAACTACAACGGCGGGGTCCGTTTCTTTGACGTGTTTCGGCATCACGTTTCGAAAGGTGGGCGCGTCACTGCTGTTTTCGGCGGTAGCACAAGCCAGCGGCTTACGAGCAAACAGGTTGTCGAGGAACTACTAGATTGCGGGGCCGACGTTCACCTCGTGAATCGTAAGCGAATTCTTCACGCGAAATGTTACGGGGCCGAGGCTGCCGACGGGGACCGTCTCATTGTGACCTCTGGGAATTTTACAGGTCCGGGGATGAGCCAGAACATCGAAGGATCTGTGTTTCTCGACCCGCCGACGACAAAGGCGATTTCATTTCGTTGGCGTGAGACGCTCGATGCGGTCTTCAAGCAGCGGTGGCACTTTTACCGTCCCACGCTGGCAGACCGCGGGGCCCAAGCGTGGAAGCTTCTCTACGACGAGATGGGTGGCGACATCACGATGGATGAAAGTGAGGACGTGACTCTGCTCCTCGTCCTCGGCCACGCGGACACGGTGCGGATACAAGCAGCGCCCGGAACGACGGAAGCGAAGGGGACGCAATATTTCTGGTTGAGCAAAGACTGCTACGACTTCTTCCCACCGCTCACCATCCCAAACGAACGCGGGACGAAGCGAACCTACTCGTGCATTATCAAGCTCGAATACCCCGACCTTGGCATCACCGACAACGACTGCCGCGTGACATTTGAAGCGGAGAACAACCTCGACTTTCGGCTCGGCACCGGGCCGCTTCGCCACCGGAAATGCGCCAGCGAAGGCGACCTTGCCGCCATTTCGCGAACCGGGCACGACACCTACCAACTTCGCCTCTTTCGTAAAGGCACCACAGCCTTCAACGTGCTCTCGCCCTTTGCGGCAACTTTCATCGGCCATCAAGGCAAACGCTACGGCACGATCGCAAATGATGAATTCGCAGCATTGGTTCAACTCTCAGCAGGAGTGACCACGTAGGCGCGTCTGTTGAATCAGACGAACTGAGTGATCTTCACGACCATTCACAAGTTCATTGGATCGCCCTTTCCCGAATACGATTTCATTGACGGCTTCGCCAGGCACATGCGCGATGCGTTGCCCAAGGCGTCGTTCATCGGCTTCACCGGCACGCCGATTGAAAGCGGCGACAAGAACACGCAGGCCGTGTTCGGCGATTTGGGTGGTGTTCCCAACACCTGCGAGTTTGATTCCCTTTAATCAGACGTTCGCTCGCGCGAATTGCAGTCCCAAGCCCGCCACCAGTTAGTTTCCCAGAATTACCATTCGCGCTGTCGCGCGCCGTGGTCATTGACGTTTATGACATCCTGCAATCGAAGGAAGACAAGGCTACCGTGCCGATTTATTACGAGGCGCGGCTGGCGAAGATTGATTTGAAACCGGAGGAACGCCCCAAGATTGACCCGGACTTTGAGGAAGGTGCGAGCCGCACTGGCATCGGAAGACGCGGAGGAATCCACGAACGAAAGTCTGCCGATTAGGAAATCAAACGTGGTGCTTAGCTGGAGAAGGTCTGCGTTTGTAGAACAAACCATTTTGTCGGGAAGCGCAGAAATTTTGTTCATAGGCAAAGGTCCCAGGCTTCGGAACCGAGATGCTGCGTTCATCAGCAGAATGTTTTGGCTAACCAAGGAAATTCTTCGGCTCGTAAGGAAAATGTTTCTGCTTACGAAGCAAACCTCCCCACGGTTGTGCTTACCAGCAAGGCGGCGGCGCTACTTTGTAAAATGGAACAGCAAGTCAGTGATTTGTATTGGCCTTGGACAAGAAAAGGCGCGGCGTGAAAAATCCATTCGGGACGGGCGCTGGCATTTCGTATACAATCATTCGCGTCAGGCCACAGTAAGCAAAGCACGCTAGGACGTTCATCGTAAGTCACCTACCGGGATTTCTACAAAAAATGCCAAATCGGCAGGGCCTGTGTTCTCACGGTCAGGCAGCGGGTTGTTTTTTTGACCAAAACAAACTGCGCTCGAAAGGCGCAGCAGGCGGGGACAACTCAATCGAATCAAGCTGGCAGTGTTGCCAGCTCTGTCCGGCCGCGGGGACATTTCCAGGAAAGGAATAATCCTATGGCAACATATAGAACCTCACTGTCGTTCGCGCGTCTTCCGGACGCCGGACTCAACTCGTTCGCGGAAACGGTCGTGCAGAAAATGACGGGAAATCCAGCCTTCGCTACTCCCCTCGTCAGTTTGGCCAACATCACGGCGGCCCAGACTGCATTTGCCAATGCCATCAACGCGGCGATGCAGGGCGGCAAGCAGGCCACGGCGGCAAAGAACGCGGCGCGTGAATCGTTGCTCGGCCTGCTTCGACAAGAGGCGACCTACGTGCAAAGTCTCGCGAGCGAGAGCCTGCCGATGTTGCTCTCCTCGGGCTTTGAAGCCACAAGCACGAACCGGGCGCAAGTGCCGTTGTCGAAACCGATGGTGGAACGCGTGGAGAATCCCGGCAGCACGCAACTGGGTCTGCGGCTGCAACCGGTTTGCACGGCCCGTGCTTATGAAGTGCGCGTCAGCCACGGCGCCAATGGCTGGCAGGCGGTGGGAGTTTTCACATACTCCCGCCCGATCCTGATTGAGAACCTCACACCCGGCACCACGTATTCGGTGCAGGCGCGAGCGGTCGGCGGGAGCACCGGCTACAGTGATTGGAGCGACCCGGTCTCGCACATGGCGATGTAATCGTCATTCCGTCCGCGAGAACTCAAAGAAGCATTCCGCTTCTTTGAGTATTTGCTTTTTCAGATGAGCAGGAATGACATGGCATTTCGAGGCGTTCAACACCAACGCGCTGAATTACACAATTCGCGTGCGCGAGGCGCGCTGATTTACTCTTTGGGTTGCGCGCGGCGCGTGAGTTCGGTGCGCAGATAATTATCGATCGGCGCGCTCTGCCATGCAGAGAACCATAGATCGCCGAGGAACTGGCCGCCCTTGATCAATTGCCCTGAGATGAACTCGCGACCTTCCGTCGCGTCGCCTTTACTGGGTGAGAGCTTGCCGTCGCGATCCAGTTGATAAACGCGTTCGACCAAACCGAACTGCGCTTCGATAAAACCCATCGATTCCTGAAACATGCCTGCGCCTGGCTTGTTTTCCGCGGAGAGCGATTTGGCCGGGCGCACTTTCGGCTTCAGTTCATCGAACTTAATGGCCGCTCGCCGAATGAACCCGCCATCGATCCACGA
>DATHKK010000837.1:0-5461 GCA_035489355.1 Candidatus Limnocylindria bacterium | reverse complement strand
GCACATTCGCGCCGAGGTCCACGAGCGTCTCGATGAGGATCGCCGTCTCCGTCGTCATGTGCAGCGAGCCGGTCACGCGCACACCCTTGAGCGGCTTGCTCGTCGCATATTTTTTGCGGATGGACATCAGCCCCGGCATTTCCTGCTCGGATACCTGAATGGTCTTGCGGCCCCAATCCGCGAGGCTGAGGTCTTTGACTTTGAAGTCTTGTTTGTTGCCGTTCGTGCCATTGCTGGGCGCGACGGCGGGAGCCTTCGCCGCTTTGGCGCGAGAGGGTGGAAGTTTCACTTTAGCCATAAATTGTTTTCGGGTCGTTGTTGATTGTGTTGTTGCTGTCAGTTGTTAACGGCGAGTCTTGCGTGACGGACGGCTCGCCTTTATCTCTGCCTTGATTCGTTCGACGGAAAGCCCCTCGTAGTAAGCGTGAAGCTTCTTTACATCGCGTCCGCACTCTTCGACGATTTGCCTTCGGATGCGACGGATTTCTTCCAACTCGGGCTCCGCTGGTGTCTTTGTCGTCTTCATAGCTTTGTGCTCAATAGTTCGTACGGAGTCACAATCACCGGAGTCACGAGTTTAAGCAACGCGTTGACGTGCCGGATGTGCTCGAACTTGTTCGGGTTCGCAAGGTGGTCGCAATTCCACGTGAGCAGGAAATGGCAGCGATAGAACGAAGCAAACGCGAGATGCCGCGCGTCGCCGAACGCATCGACCGGCATGAGCAAATGCTCGATATACGTTTCAACGATTGCGCGGAGTTCCGGCACGTCATCAAGAAGCCTGACTGACTCAAGCATCTGCAACCGCTTCCAGCGCATCTCGAGGATTTCGCTGCGGCCGATTTCATCGAACACAGCCTTGCTCGTGACAAGTTCGTACTGGGTAGCCCGCGTTTCCCACCACCTTCGCGTCCAGTCATGCCGCGCAATTGCGTCAGCCGACTTCCGTACAGTGTGATAGAAACTGGGAATTGAAGTCTCAATGTAAACGCGAGGCTGCACACCGGCTTAACCCTTCAGCGCCTTCTTCAACGCCGCAACCTTGTCCGTCTTCTCCCAGGTCAAATCCTTGTCGTCCTTGCCGAAGTGGCCGTAGTTAGTCGTCTTCCCGTAAATCGGGCGCAGCAAGTTAAGCTGCTTCACGATATCTGCCGGCTTGAAGCTGAAAACCGCGCACACCGCTTCAGTGATCTTCTCGTCGCCCACGACGCCCGTGCCGAACGTGTTCACATACACGCTGACCGGCTCGGGATAACCAATCGCGTAGGCGAACTGAATCTCCGCGCGCTTCGCGAGGCCCGCCGCCACGATGTTCTTCGCCACGTAACGGCCCATGTAAGCCGCGCTGCGATCCACCTTGCTCGGATCCTTGCCCGAGAACGCGCCACCGCCGTGACGCCCATAGCCGCCGTAGGTGTCCACGATGATCTTGCGTCCCGTCAGCCCTGTATCACCTTGCGGTCCGCCGACCACGAAACGCCCCGTGGGATTGATGAGATAAAGCGTGTCCGGCGTAAGCAAATCCTTCGGCAACACCTTCTTCACGACTTCCTCGATGCAGAATTCTTCGATCTGTTTGTGCTCCACGTCCGCCGTGTGCTGCGTGGAAATCACGACGTTCGAAATCGCCACCGGCTCGTCGTCTTCGTAAACGACCGACACCTGCGACTTCGCATCCGGCCGCAGCCAATGCACCTTCCCGCTCTTGCGAATCTGCGTCAGCTTCCGCCCAAGGCGATGCGCGAACATGATCGGCGCCGGCATCAATTCATCCGTCTCGTCGCTCGCGTAACCGAACATCAGGCCCTGGTCGCCCGCGCCTTGCTCCGCCTTCTTCTTGCCTTTCGCGGCCTTCGCATCCACGCCCTGCGAAATGTCCGGCGACTGCTGCGTAAGAATCACATTCACGAACACCTTGTCCGCGTGAAACACATCATCGTCATTCACGTAACCGATCTCGCGAATCGCCGCGCGCGTGATGGACGGGATGTCGAGCTTGGCACCCGTGGTGATTTCGCCGCCCACGATGGCGATGTTCGACTTCACGTAAGTCTCGCACGCCACGCGGCTGGTCTTGTCCTGCGCGAGGCAGGCATCCAGCACCGCGTCCGAAATGGTATCAGCGACCTTGTCCGGATGGCCTTCGCCGACGGACTCCGAAGAGAAGATGAATCGTTTGCTCATTCAATGTATTGCCGACAGTTTGTGCGTCGAAGAATTCAAATATCGACGTATCAGGATGCGAAGATACGTATAAATAGAACGGAGTCAACGGGGAAGTTTTTGAACGAGGGCCTGTTTCGGTGGATTCAGCGTTTGAGCAGATCGCTTTTCAAAAAGAAGACAAAGTCCTTCAGCTTCGCAACTTTGGTTTTCCGTCCCGCACTTTCATCAAAGAGAAAAAGCGTGGGAAACATGTCGGACTTGTCTGAAAGAAGAAAGCGTTTTGAAAAAGGATCGACGTCCAAGACCGCTCCGGCCCAATCGAATTCGATCTTCTTCAGAACTTTGTAACGGTCCTGTTTGGCTTCGATTACGAGACACACCGCAGTGTATTTAATGCGGCCATTGTCATCGCGGTACTCCGATCCTGCTAAAAGAATCTGGCCATCCCTCACGAAAACTCGTTGGGCGAGAATGTTAGTCGATACACAAGTTCTTTGTTCAGGAGATTGGACTCTCCCCAACCATGCTGAAGACGGCTTTTCGCCGATGACGAAGTATTGTCCGCTCGGATCGACGTCGAAGAGAGCGAACAATGGGAGCTTAATGGTTTGCCCTCCAATGAACTGAACTCCTTGTTTCAAGTCATCAGACCAAGCAGCAATCTTGGATTCGTCATCGAGGTAGGCTATCGCACCGGGTGATTGGAACGATCGATTCGTGGACTCAGATGCGGCAAAAATGACCGATCGCCCGCTTGCATCTCGCCTAACACAGAACAACTCGTTCCCGGCGCTGTTACGTCGAATGCTGAGAGCATTCGGAGCCGTTCCAAAGCGGATCTTCAGCCCATCGCGTACTTCAGCACGCGAGTATTGATGCGGAGCCGTTGCGATAGATTGCGGAGGACGTTGAGCATGGATACATCTGACGCTCAAGAACACACTCGCAACGAAAACAGCCCAATGCGTTGCCATCCTCTTCATTCGATTGCTTCCCGTTTACTTAAAAAGTCGTGACGCCGCCTTTTCGATGCCCAATGCGCGGCATTTTTGGATTTGGAAGTCCTGATGCCTTAAGGCAGTCTTTCACGGTGTTGTGGCAGTCGTTGATCAAAGGAAACCAAACGCCGTTGTTTGCATTATTCTGGCAACACTGCATCACCTCGTCGGCCTTGCTCGCACTATCTGCTATCTTAACGCAATCTTGGCCTGGAGTTCCCGGACCTGTGTCGTGCTTCCCAGCGGTCGGACCAGAACCGGATGACCCTTGCATGCTACATGGCGGATTTTTCCCCGTGTCGTCCCAGAAGTAAGTGTGGTTTCCAACTCCCGGGAATCCCTCGACGTGTCGCAAGCACTTCCACAGATCCAAGCCGTAGGCATCAATGTAAGCGATAGGATTGTTTTCGACGAAGAGATAGGGGTTGTCCCGACCAGACATATTGATCTCGTCTGCACGCCGCAGCTTTTCAAATCCCGGTTCTCCAATCGGATCGCGATTAATCCACCGCCCAAGGTTCGATTCGTAAAAGGCTAATGCTGATTGGGAGACGAGGAGGCTGGTTACAAGCAGCAAGCTGCGGGTGACGGTATTGAATTTCCGTTTCATGGTTTCTCCTTCATTGATTTCGAATTGCGTTAAGTGGATTTGGATCGGTCGGGCCGGGAGCGAAGCTGGTGTTGATGCGCGGACGCGGCCAGTACGGTTGCTGCTCCGACGGCAACAGACTCAGCGCTGCTCTTGCGCTCGCGTCCTGCCGTGCTTTCGCAAGAACCATTTGTTGCAGACGCGAGTTCGGCGAGAACCGCAACGCTGCTTCTTGCGCCGCAAGTGCCTCCTCGGTTTTACTGGCTGCCACCAAGCAAGCTCCGCGCAAACTCAGAAACGCAGTGAGTTCATCTGTCGCGGTCATCGACTTCAAATACCCAAACTCCTGTTCGCTCTCACGTGAAATAGGCATCGGCCACTTCCGGTAGTGCTCGTCGTCATGCATGTTCATCCCTCTCCCGGTCGCATCGACGTTGAAACGCTCACGGCTGTCTTCCCACCGAACGAACAAATGATTCTGCGTCGGCACGAGTTTCAGCGGATAACCGAGCCGCCGCCCAATCGTGACGTAAAGCACCGGCATCGATGCACACGTTCCCATCCGCCGGTCTTCAGCGATCATCCCGTGGACAAACACATCACGGCAGTCGGCAAAGAAGACGTCGTTCGGCTCGAAAACTCCGACCGGCGTGATGCGCTCGGGATTATAGCGAATCTTCAAATCCTCCTGGAGAG
The DNA here is from genome assembly GCA_035489355.1 of Candidatus Limnocylindria bacterium. Lineage (GTDB taxonomy): Bacteria > Verrucomicrobiota > Verrucomicrobiia > Limisphaerales > SIBH01 > JANNGC01. The sequence continues at coordinate 1,012 of DATHKK010000837.1, read as the reverse complement.
TGACAGCCATCAGCAACATCCGAAAATATCCTTCGGAGTGATTGAACTCGGCTTTGTTGTTTTGGAATCGGTAGTAGTGACGGCGCGTTTCCAACTCAACGTGCTTCGCGATTCCGTCAAGCCGCGTGAGAAAACTCTCGACGTTCAGAATCTCGGCACCTCGCAAACCTTCAGCGCAGAGCAAATTCATTCGCGCGATATCGCACCGCTCGATTTCAGCCGGCGAAAGCGCGAGCAGTTCCTTCAACGTCGTCGGCTTCGGCTCGGAAATTTGCGCGGACTTTGTCGCTTCACTTACGGACTTCGCTTTTTGAAACTTCGAATGCAGCAATCCACCTGCGATGCACGCCGTTGCTACGAGACAAAAAACAACACTCCACCGTCGGAAGGAAAACTTTGGAGAGCTTTGATTCCTTTTGCGTCCCTGGGTTTTCGGGACTGGTTTCACGTGCGCGAGCCTGCGCCTCTGAACAAAATCGGCAAGAAGAAAAAGTTGTCTGTGAGCGACACGAATTGTGAATAACTTTTCTTCGCGTCTCCGCAGTCCCCAGGTTCAGCGCTATCGTTGTCCCGCGCTCCGTTTCTTCGCAGTCGAGTTCCGCCTTCGGAAATCCGAAATGTGAAACCGGCTACCCTACTGCTACAGCGGATTGAAAACGCGCGTGAAGCCGAACGAAGCGAAATGGCTGTCATTACGCGTGGCGAATTCCGTCACGCCATGATGCCGCAACGTGAGTGCGAGCCGCGCATCAAACACAACGCGACGCCCGATGTTTGGCCGCGCCGCCGTGCGCCACACTTCGTCCATCACTGTGGAATTCGCACCCGGATAGTCGATGAGTCTCCACGCCGGGTGTTGACGGAACGTTTGGACGAGAGACGCGGCATCTGCCGCATCGAGCGGTTGCTTGAGCACGGTTGGATTCCGTAACAGGACGTAAAGCTCGATGAGAACGAGTTCACAAATTGCGACTTCACCTGGAGCAGCGGACAATGAATCGAAGAACGCGCG
>DATHKK010000836.1:0-4366 GCA_035489355.1 Candidatus Limnocylindria bacterium | reverse complement strand
CGCTGGTGAACCGCGATTTTCTGCGCGACCCGCACGTGCGGGCGACGTTCCTCGAAATCCTCAACTCGCGCGGCAACGTAGCGCGGGTGCTTCGCGCCATGCACGAAGTCGGTTTCCTCGGCAAATACATTCCTGAATTCGGCAAGCTGACCTGCTTCGTGCAGCACGAGTTTTATCACCAGTACACCGCGGACGAACACACGCTCGTGTGCCTGGAAAAGCTGGACCAGATCTGGGAGGCCTCGGAGCCGCCCTACAGCCATTACTCCGAGATGTTTGGCGCAGTGGAACGCCCCTTCGTGCTCTATCTCGCGCTGTTGCTCCATGATGCCGGCAAAGCGGAAAACACCGGCCGGCACAGCGAAGTGGGCGGCCAGCTCGCGCTGAAAGTCGCGAACCGGCTCGAACTCGATGGCGCGACCACTCACGCGCTGCGGTTGCTCATTGAAAATCATCTGGTCATGGCGACCACTTCCCAGCGGCGGGATTTGGAGGACGAAGCGAACATCCGCCAGTTCGCGGGCCAGGTGCAGACGGTGGAGAATCTCCGCATGCTTACGTTGCACACGTTCGCCGATTCCCTGGGCACGAGCGACCAGCTCTGGAACAGCTTCAAGGATTCACTACTGCTCATGCTGTATCGCAAAACATTGCACGTGCTCACGGGCGGCACGGAGTTTGTCCATGCCGAGCAGCGCGAACGGGAACTGCTGGAAGAAGAAATCGCGCGCTCGCTCCCGCGCACGTTTGGCGAAGACGAGTTGCACGCGCACTTCGAGCATCTACCATCGCGCTATTTTCAGATTCATGACGCGCGGGAGATTGCCCATGATCTCGGCCTCACCCATCGCTTCATGCACCTCCAGATCACGGAGGAGGACCAAGCCCTGGAGCCGGTCATCTCGTGGCACAACGAGCGGGACCGCGGTTACACCACGTTAAAGATCTGCACGTGGGACCGGCTCGGGCTGTTCAGCAAAATCTCCGGCTCCCTCAGCGCCGCGGGCATCAACATTCTCAGCTCGCAAAGTTTCACGCGCACCGACGGCATCGCCCTCGACACCTTTTACGTTTCCGATGCCCAAGGCGGGACACTCGTCACGCGCGAAAGCCGCGAGCGGTTCGAGGAAATCCTCCTGAAAGTTTTGACCGGCCAACCCGTGGATTTGCCGGCCCTCATCGCCGGGCAGCGCACCGCGCGGCCGCTCTATCAATCGCACGAAGGCGAACGGATCCCCACGCGCATCGAGATCGATAACCAAAGCTCGCCCACGCGCACCATCGTCGAAGTGGAAACTGAGGACCGCATTGGCTTGCTCTACACGATTTCGCAGGTGTTCTCCGAACTGGAACTGAACATCGCCGTGGCCAAGATCCTGACCGAGAAAGGCGCGGCCGTGGACACGTTTTACGTCGCCGACATTCTGGGCCTAAAACTCGAGGACGCGCCCATGCTGAAATTGATCGAGCGCCGTCTGCACGAAGCCATTCGTGCCCTCGATCCTCCTCCCGCCGCCAAGGTGGCGTGATCGCGTCGCGCCATGCGTTCTTCGTTGCCCCGAACCCGGTTCTTCGTTTTCATCTCGCGGCGTGACTGAATCCGAAGCTCTCCAGATTTTCCGCGACACGGGCGCGTTGCTCGAAGGCCATTTCATTCTCCGCAGCGGTTTGCGTAGCCGCCAATATTTTCAATGCGCCTTGGCGCTCCAGGACATGCCGACCGTCGAGAAGCTCGGCGCGGCGCTGGCGGCAAAAGTCCGCCATTTGAATCTCGCCACCGTCATCGCTCCCGCCATCGGTGGACTCGTCATCGGCCAGGAAGTGGCGCGTCAATTGCGCGTGCGCTTCATCTTTGTTGAGAAAGAGGAGGGCAAACTCGTCTTGCGGCGCGGATTCAAAATCAAACCGGGAGAAAAAATTCTCGTCGTGGAAGATGTCGTGACCAAAGGCGGGCGCGTTCAGGAAACCATCGATATCGTGCGCGAACATCACGGCGAAGTGCTCGGGGCCGCCATGCTCGTGGATCGATCCGATGGCGGACTAACGCTCGGCGTGCCGCTCTTCAGCGTGATTGCCTTGAACGTGGAAACCTTTCATCCCGACAAATTGCCGGCGGACCTTGCCGCAGTGCCGCCAGCCAAGCCCGGCAGCAAGTAGATCGAAAAACCCCGTGCCGCGCGCAATTGGCGGGTAGGGCGTCGCTGTCCTCAGCGCGCCGGGCCACACGAAGACAGAACGCGCACGAACTTCCTGACGCCTCACCCCGGCGCGTTGAGAACAGCGAGGCTCCATCGTCCTGCCAGTTCGTTGGCACTTCCAAGAGGCGTTTTTCTAACCCTTCACAAGGTGCTTTGTCTTTCCCTCCGCTCGCGGCAGCGTGGATGCTGGCACAACCGTGACCGGCACGCGCAGCCGGAAGGCGCGATCAAATTCACTCTCCAACTGTTGCACCACTGAAACCGCATCTGCGCCCGATGCCGTCTCCACGTCCACTTCAATTTCCGACAGCGCCTCGCTCGTCCGCACTCGCACGCGATACTCCGTGACCGCCGCGCAACTGCCGATGATCTGTTCGACCGCGCTGGGATAAATGTTTACGCCGCGCACGATGATCATGTCGTCGGTGCGCCCGAGGATGCCGCCTTCGAGTGCAAGTTCGTGCCGGCCGCATTCGCACATGCCGGTGTCCAGTGGCTTTACCAGATCGCCCGTGCGATACCGCAGCAACGGCGATCCGATGCGGCCCAGCGTTGTCAGCACGAGTTCACCCGTTTCGCCGTACGCGACCTCGCGCCCGGTCTGCGGGTCAATGATCTCCGTGAGGTAACTCGTCTCAATGACGTGCAGCACACCGGGACGCATTGGACATTCGTAGCCGACCGGGCCGACTTCTGTCATGCCGTAGTGATCGAACACTCGCGCTCCCGGCCAAAGTTGTTCGAGCCGCGCGCGCGTGGCGGGAATGCTGCCGCCCGGTTCGCCCGCGACGATGATTAACTTCACGGGTGATTGAGTCAGATCGATCTTTTCCTCAGCGGCCACCTCCGCCAAGCGCACCGCGTAGGTCGGGGTGCAACAAAGCGCGTTCGCCTGATGATCGAAGATCGCGCGCAACCGTGCCGCACTGCTCATCGCTCCGCCCGAAAGGCACAGGGCCCCCACGCGCGCTCCGGCCTCGAATGCCGTCCAAAATCCGAGGAAAGGCCCGAAGGAAAACGCAAAGAACACTCGGCTCCCACGCGTCACGCCCGCCGCGGCATAGACTTGTTCCCAATTGCGCAGCATCCAGTCCCAGCTCTCCTGCGTATCGAGCCAGCGCAACGGCGTTCCGGTCGTGCCGCTCGTCTGGCAAAGCCGCGTGTAGCGATCGAGCGAGAACGTCAGGTTCGTGCCGTAAGGCGGATTGTTTTTCTGATCGGCGACGATCTCTTCTTTGGTGGTGAAGGGCAGTGCTTCCGTGAGTTGACCGAGGTGTCGCGGCCGGGAACTCACGCCCGCGGCATCGAACTTCGCGGTGTAAAACGGATTGTGCCCATGCACCGTCGCGAGCAGCGTGCGCAACTGATCGAACTGGCTCGATCCGATGGCGAGGCGTTTGGGGAAGGGGCCGGACGTTGGCGTTGCCATCAGCGCACAGTCGGATTGCCTGCGGGCTGAGTTGCCGCCGCGTGGGGTTTGGCCGGGGCGGGCGCGGGCTTGTAGAATGTGACGAGGCAACCGCCCACCGCGGCGAGTAGGATGCCGAGATAAAATTGCGGCTTGATGCTGCCCCAACCTCCGGCGGGCGGATGTTGCAGCAGCGAATAAATTGCATTCACCACGGGCGCACCCGCGAACACGATCGACATCACCACAGCCGGAGTTCCCTTCGCGCCGAACGCGAGCAGCACGCCAAAAGCGCCGATGGCCCCAAACGTGCCCGCGATGAGTGACCACCAAAGTCCTTTGGTTGGGTAAGCCCAGAAATCGAGCCGGCCATTTTGCAGTTTAAGCATGACGATGGGACCGACAATCGCGACCAGAAAGTAAGCAATTCCAACCCAAAGGAAAGCCATGTAGCGCCCGTTTTCCTTGTCCGCCATGCCCATCTGGCCTTGATGCAGCATTACGCCATAAACGCCCCACGAGGCCACCGTCAGGAACGCGAAGAAGAGCCAGTTCATAGATTTTTCTTTCACAAGAATTGGCGGGGAACTTACGGGGCGTGTTGCTTTACTTCAATTGGTTTGTCGCGAACATTCACGCCGTGAAGAAGTTGGGGATGACAACGATCGGCTCAGTCCTGTTGTTGGTTTGGCTGGCCACGGGTTGCGCCACCAGCAATGTCGCGACGCGCAAGCAAGAGCGCCCTGCCGTTTACGCCGCG
>DATHKK010000835.1:0-3362 GCA_035489355.1 Candidatus Limnocylindria bacterium | reverse complement strand
CTTGAACGGACTGCCGGCCCGTTTTCCCCAACAGTAGTTCCAAGCAGCCGCGACGAAGAAGAACAACGATCGCATGCGCGCGATCGAGAAGTTGGCGCAGAGACTGGCGAACCGGAGCGGCGGCAAAATGACGTTCGCATTTCTTACGGGGAGCAAGTTCGAACTGACGGTGTAGGCGAGGCGGCCCGCGACGAACCGCTGAAGGCAGGGCGCATTGCTCCGCGCGCGCCGCCACCATCGTTGAGTTTTCTGCGTCAAAACCAACCCCACAGAAAATGAGATGCGCCCAGTTTCGCGCCTGCGTGGAGAACAGTATTGGCATCGGCTGAGTTGTGAGGCAATCATGCGCCGCTCCGAGTAACAGCATGTGCGCGCATTGGGTTCAACACACCGGTCGAGGTAACGGAGATCCCATCCTCACGCGCTCTTGGCTTTCGCGGCGCTCCGCAGATTGCAAACCTGCGACACGGCGAACTGGAAGCCTGCGCTACATGCTCCTGCTCGTGTTCGCGAGCGCGGCGACGATCTTCGCGGCCAACGATGACGGTTACGGCCCGCCCATTTCTGTTCCGCGCGAATTGCCGAACACGCCAGCCCCGATCAAACGCACGCTCGTGGATCAAACGTGGGACGACGTGCGGCCGAAGAGCGTGGGTTGCATCGAATGCCATAAGGGAACCGACACGCATACGATGCACCTGTCGCCGAACGTGGTGCTCGGTTGCACGGATTGTCACGGCGGCAACTCAACGCCGGGACTGACGATGCGGAAGGCGCACGTCGAGCCGCGGAACAAAATTTTCTGGGAAAGTTCGGCGAACCCGAGTGACTCCAGTGTGCTGTTGAATCACGAGTCGGCGGAGTTCATTCAGTTTGTGAATCCCGGCGACTTGCGCGTGGCGCAGCAGGCGTGCGGCACATGTCACGCCAGCGAAGTCTCGCGCACGGGGCACAGCATGATGCGTCACGGCGCGATGCTCTGGGGCGCTGCTCTCTACAACAACGGTGCGTTTCCGCTGAAGAATTATCGCTACGGCCAGGCCCAGGGACCCAACGGCGAAGGACTGCGCCTGTTGAATCCATACGTACCGACGCCGGAGGAAACGCGCACGAATGGCGTGTTGCCGTTCCTCGATCCCCTGCCCCGCTTCGTGCTCGGGCAGCCCAGCAACATCCTGCGCATCTTCGAAAAAGGTGGCGAAAAGCAGCTTCAACTCGGCGTGCCCATCACGACGGAACCGCCGGGCAAGCCGCTGCGTCGTTTGTCCGAGCGCGGACTCGGCACGTTGAACCGCATCGATCCGGTTTTCCTGAACTTGCAGAAGACGCGCCTCCACGATCCGTTACTCGACTTCATGGGGAGCAACAATCATCCCGGCGATTATCGATCGAGTGGTTGCACCGCCTGCCACGTGGTTTATGCGAACGACCGTTCGCCGACGCACTCGGCGTATTACAGCAAGTACGGCAACCAGGGTCTGAGTTTTAGCGGCGACGCCTCAATTCCGAAAAACGAAAAGGGCCATCCCATCAAGCACCAATTCACACGCGCCATTCCGACGAGCCAGTGCATGAACTGCCACATGCACCAGGGGAACCTCTTCGTGAATCCGTTCCTCGGCTACACGTGGTGGGACCAGGAAACGGACGGCGAGTTCATGTATCCGGCCAAGCAGAAGAACCCGACCGAGGAACAGCGGCTCGCGTCGTTGCGCAACAATCCGGAGGAAGCGGCCACACGGGGACTTTGGGGCGACAATGATTTTCTGGAGAAAGTCGCGGAGTTGAATCCGAAGCTGAAACAGACGCAGTTCGCGGACTATCACGGGCACGGCTGGGTTTTCCGCGCCGTGTTCAAGAAGGACAAAAAGGGAAACCTCCAGGACTTGCAGGACAGCATCATCGCGCACGACGACCCGCAGAAGTTTGCCAAGGCGATTCACCTTAAGGACATCCATCTCGCCAAGGGCATGCAGTGCGCGGATTGCCACTTCGACATGGATGTTCACGGGAACGGCAAGCTTTACGGCGAGCCGCGCGCGGCCACTACGATCGAGTGCATCGATTGCCACGGCACCGTGGACAAACGGCCGTCGCTCCTCACCAGCGGCAACGCGGGCCAGGTGGATTTGAACAAGAGCGTGACGCCGTGGGGACCGCGCTTCGCGTGGGAAGGCAAACGGTTGTTCCAGCGTTCCACGATGAGTCCCGACGTGCGATGGGAAGTACCGCAGACTCGCGACACGATTGATCCGGTGTCACCGAATTACAATCCCAAGAGCCGCTATGCCAAGACGCTGCGCCGCGACGGACAAACGTGGGGCGATGTTCCGGAAGCCGTGCGCATGCGGAGCGATCTTGCGCACGAGAACCTGAACGTGTCCTGCCAAGTCTGTCACTCCTCGTGGTCGACGGCGTGCTTTGGCTGTCACCTGCCGATGCGCGCGAACCAGCGCGTGGCCGGGAACAAGTTCGAGGGACTCATCACGCGCAATTACACGCCCTACAATCCGCAGGTGATTCGCGACGATGTGTTCCAACTCGGCATTGATGCGACCTACAAGAATCACCGGCTCGCTGTGTTGCGTTCGTCGAGCGCCGTGGTCGTTGGCTCACAGAACGGGCAGCGCGAATGGGTTTATTCTCAGCAGCAAACGGTGAGCGCCGAAGGATACAGCGGGCAGGCTTACAATCCGCATTTGCCTCACACGACGAGCGGCGTGGGCACGACGAAGAATTGCGCGGATTGCCACGTCTCCAAAAACAACGACAACAACGCGTGGCTCACCTCGCTGCTCGGCTTTGGCACGGGCACGGTGAATTTTTTCGGTCGTTACGCTTACGTGGGTGAAGGCAAACTCGGATTGGAAGCGGTCGCGTGGACGGAGCGCGAGGAACCGCAGGCCGCGCTCGGTAGTCATTTGCACAAGCTGGCGTATCCCGACAACTACGAGAAACACGTCGCGAACAAAACGGAGTTGAAGGAGGCGTATCATCATCACGGGAAGGAGATTCTCGATCTCACGTTGCGCGGCGAATACCTCTACACGGCGAACGGCGCGGATGGCTTCGAAGTGTTCGACGTGGCGAACATCGACAACAAAGGTTTTAGCGAACGTATCATCAGCACGCCGGTTTCGCCGCTCGGACAGCGCACGCACATTCGCACGAAGTACGCCACCAGCGTCACGTTGCCCAGCACGCTGGGAATCGATCCGCTGCGGAGGCACTTTCCCAAGACGAGCACAGCCGAGATCACGCCGGGAAATCTGGTTGAGGTTTACACGGATAACGAGGAACAGGATGTGAGCCTCATTTACGCGTGGGTGTTCGTGACGGATCGCGAGGAAGGTCTCGTGATG
>DATHKK010000834.1:0-7315 GCA_035489355.1 Candidatus Limnocylindria bacterium | reverse complement strand
TTTGCGGTCCACCCGGGTAGGGGAGGCCAATCAGTTTTCCGACCTTGTCGAAACATTCGCCCGCTGCATCGTCAATCGTTGATCCCAGCACGCGATGCTTCAACTCGGCTTCAACGTGAACGAGGAGCGTGTGCCCGCCGCTGACAATGAGTGACACATTGGACTCGAATTGCTCGAAGTGCGCCGCAAGCGGTTCGCCCCAAATCCACGGCGAATAGAGATGCGCTTCGTGGTGATTGATCCCGAGGAATGGTTTGCCGAGCGCAAAAGCGATGGCCTGCGCTGCTTTTAAGCCGACCATCAGTGCTGCCGGAAGTCCGGGACCTTGAGTGGCGGCGACAGCATCAACTTCCGCCACCTGAATACCTGCTTCCTGGCAAGCCGCCTCCGTCACCGGCTGAAGATTCTTCAGATGCTCGCGGGTCGCCAACTCAGGAACCACGCCGCCGTATTCCGAGTGCAACTGGATCTGGGAAGAAACAACGTTGGAGAGAATGCGCCCATCACGCACGACCGAGGCGCTGGTTTCGTCACAGGAAGTTTCGAGCGCGAGGAGCGTCACTCAACGCACGGCGGCGACTTTATCGCCGCCCTTCGGTGCTACCTTTTCGCCGTTGCGTTTGGTGTAAACGGAAAGGCCCTTCAGCAAATCCATCCCGCGGTCGAGCTGCACGTCGCGGGCGTTCTGAACACGCTCACGATCCTTCTCTTCTACTGCTTCGAGGCCACCCGGCGATCGCTGATAGAACAGGTCCCGTTCCTCTTCATCGCTCATTGGCACGATGATGTCCGGCGTGATGCCCTTCTCGTGAATGACCTTGTGGCTCGGGGTGTAATACTTCGCCGTCGTCAGCCGCAGCGCCGAGCCTTCGTTCAAAGGCAGAATGCTTTGAACCGAGCCTTTGCCAAAAGTTTGCTCTCCCAGAACCACAGCCTTGGCTTTGCCCGTCGCCGTCAAATCCTGCAACGCGCCGGAAACAATTTCCGAAGCGCTGGCGCTGCCGCCATTGACCAGCACCACCATCGGCAGGTTCAAATGCGCGTTGCGCCCCGTCGCGCGATACTCGGCTTTCTGCGTGGCACCGCGGCCTTCGGTGGAAACCACCAATGTGCCGCGCGGAACAAATTTCTCGACGATCTTCACGGCGGCATCGAGCAGCCCGCCCGGATTGCCACGCAGATCCAAAACGAGCGCTTCCATGCCTTTCTTCTCCAGCTTGCGCAGCGCGTCCTCGAAATCCTCCGGCGTTTGCTCGCCAAATTGCGTGAGATGAATGTAGCCGATCTTGTTTTCACTCAGCGGGAACTCGCGCTTGTTGTTGATGTCCTTGACCGTGTCCACCTTGATCGCGGCGCGCGCCAAGGTGTAATTCGTCATGATGCCGGTCGTCGGGCGCAGGATGGTGACGTCCACTTTGGAACCAGGTTCGCCGCGCAATTTCTTCACTGCGTCCTGCATGGAAAGTTTTTCGGTGCTGCGCCCATCGATCTTGATGATGCGATCGCCAGAGAGAATTCCCGCCTTGTAGCCCGGCGTGTCTTCCATCGGCGACACAACGGTCACGTGGCCGTCCTTCATCGAGATCACGATGCCCACGCCGCCGAACTCGCCCTGCGTGTCCTTCTTCAACTCATCGTACTTCGACGACTCCATGAACTCACTGTGCGGGTCGAGCGTGTTCAACATCCCCTTCATCGCGCCTTGGATGAGTTCCTGATACGTCACCTTGTCGCCATCGACGTAATCCTGACGCACGCGTTCGAGCACGGTAGAGAATAGCTTAAGGTTCGGATACGGATCGTCCTTCTCGGCCGCGTGGACGGTTTGAAGATAAACCTGCGAGCCGACGAAAAGATTCAAAGCGAGGGCCGTCAGCAAGAGGCCATAGAAAAATTTACGTTTCATAGCTAGTGACACGCCGAAGCTAAATGCAGCGAAGGAAATTGGCAAGAAAGGGAACGTGATAAGAAGATCAAGTTTCCCGTGGGTCTGAAAATCCTTACGGTCCTCGCAGCAGCGACTCAATGAACGGCAAGTCGCCCGGCACGGTAACCTTCGGGTTTGGCTGCTTGCTTTCCACGAGTTTCACTGCCTGCCCAATCAATTCACACGCCGCCGTATCATCTGTGAGATTCAAACCGCGCCCGCGTGCGGTGCTGATGGCCTGGCGAATGACGCTCACGCGAAATGCCTGCGGCGTTTGCACCGACCAGAGTTTGGAACGATCGACGGTGCGCGAGATGGTTGCCCCGTCGTCCGATTGTTTGATGGTGTCGGTGACGCGTTGCGCTGCAACGGCGGCGCCGAAATCTTTCGCGGCGCGGATAGTCTGTTCGATCAATTCGAGAGAGATGCAGGGGCGTGCGCCATCGTGAGTCGCGACTAGCTCGGCGTCCGCAGTCATGGCGCACAGGCCGTTCCACACCGAATCCTGGCGTTCCGCGCCGCCCTCGGCGAAGCGAAATGGCGTTTTCAAAGCGAGTGTGGTCCCGATGTCGCGAAATGCTCGTTCCATGCCGGCGCGAACCACGAGCACGATCTCATCAATGCATTCCGCTGAATCGAATCGTTTCCAGGTGTGGGCCACAACGGGTTGTCCCGCGACTTCGAGGAACAACTTGTCGATGTCGGGCCCCATGCGGGTGCCGCGTCCGGCGGCGACGATGATGGCGCTGGTCACGAAGCCCAAAGTCCAAAGTCCAAAGCCCAAAGTCAATCCGACGACGTGGGAACGCGGCTCTGTGAGCCGCAGCCCGCCGAGTTTTCCTGATGCTGGGGGTCGCAGACCCGCGCTCCAAATCCCGGGTGCCCGCTGTTGACGCTGAACAGGCGCGCGGCTCCAATCGTCCGAACACACGCTCATGAAAACATTCCCGACCTGCTTTGTTCTCGCGACGTTAATGACATTCCTCGCCCGCGCCGCCGAGCCGCCGCCCGCGCCGGGCGCGAACGTGCGTTCGATGTTCGATGGCCAGACGCTCACGCAATGGGAAGGCAATCCAAAGCTTTGGCGCGTCCAGGACGGTTGCCTGACGGGTGGCTCGCTGACCGAAACCGTCGCGCGTAACGACTTTCTCGCCACGACGCGCGACTACACCAACTTCATCGTACGGCTGAAGATCAAGCTCACCGGTACCAATGGCTTCATCAATTCCGGTTTTCAGATTCGTTCCCAACGCGTGCCGAACAACTCAGAGATGGCCGGCTACCAATGCGATTTCGGTGATCCGAATTGGTGGGGCGCCATCTACGACGAGTCGCGGCGAAATAAGGTCATGTCGCCTTCTGACATGAAGGCGCTCGGGCCAGTCATCAAGCGGCAGGATTGGAATGATTACGTCATTCGCGCTGACGGCCCGCGCGTGACGACGTGGATTAACGGCGCGCAAGGCACCGACTACACCGAGGCCGATCCGGCGATTCCTGATTGGGGCAAGCTCGGCATTCAAGTTCACGGCGGTGGCAAGGCGCTGGTGCAGGTCAAAGACATTACCATCGAAGAACTTCCGCCAACACCACCCGGCAAAAGATTTCTGGGCGCGCCCGAGCCGAAGAAGAGCGCCAAAGCCTCGCCACTTTCGCCGAAGGAAGAGCGCGCCAGCTTCACATTGCCGCCGGGATTCGAAATCGAACTCGTCGCGAGCGAAGACGTGGACGCGGCCATCGGCAAGTTTGTGACGGTGGATTGGGATTTGCAGGGGCGTCTCTGGAGCATGACGGCGCTGGAGTATCCGGTGGACGCGAACGAAAGTCCGGCGGTCGCCAAGGAACTCTACGCGAGTCGCGCGAAGGACAAGGTGGTGGTGTACGATCGCGATCCGAAGTCGCCGACTGGTTACGCCTCAAAGCCGCGCGTGTTCGCCGATGGTCTCGCCATTCCACTCGGCATCCTGCCTTACAAGGCAGGCGCTTACGTTCAGCACGGCACAGAAATCGTTTTTCTCAGCGACACGGATGGCGATGGCAAGGCGGACAAGCGGGAAGTCATGCTCTCGGGTTTTGGCGTCCAGGATTCGCACTTGTTTCCGCATCAGTTCACGCGCGCACCGGGCAATTGGATTTGGTTCGCCCAAGGCGCTTTCAACTACGGCAAGGTGAAGACGACGCGCGGTGCGGAGGTGAAGTTCGATCAGACGCGCATGGCGAAGTTTCGCTATGACGGCAGCGACTTTGACATCACGTCGCAAGGGCCGTGCAACATTTGGGGTCTGGTGCTCACCGCTGAGGGCGAGGCGTGGATCCAAGAGGCAAACGACTACGGCTATCCCGTGATGCCGTTCCACGAATACGCGAATTATCCCGGCTGCTCCGACTCACAGTTCAAAAGCTACGCGCCGGAATTTCCGGGCACCGCGCCGGATTTCAAGATGGGCGGGACGGGGTTGAGCGGGCTGGCGCTGACGGACAAGGCGAGCAATGACGAAAGGAAGAGTGGAAGCACATTGTCATTAGACATTCGTCATTCGTCATTTCGCAGTTGGCCACCGGCCTACTGCGACGTGATGTATGTCGCCAATCCCATTACGCGGAAGATTCAGGCGATCAAGATCACTCGTGATGGCCCTCGCTTTCGTTACCAGAAGCTCCCCGATTTTGTGCAATCGAGCGACGAGATGTTCCGGCCGGTGGCGTTGAGGCTCGGGCCGGACGGTTGCCTCTACATAGTGGATTGGTACAACAAAATCATTTCGCACAACGAAGTGCCGCGGGCCCATCCCGAGCGCGACAAGAAGCGCGGACGCATCTGGCGCGTGAAGCACAACGAGCAAAAACCTTTCGACGTTCCAGACTTCACGAAGCTGAGGGGCGACGAATTGATCGCGAAGTTGGGTGGTGCATCCACGCCGCAAAGCCATCTCGCATGGCAAGCGATCACAGACCGGCAGATCAAGGAGCTGACGCCGAAGCTGAACACTGTCATTGCGGACAAGTCGCTGAGTGCTGGAAAGCGCATTGCCGCGCTGTGGGCGTTGGAAGGCTTGCAGGCCGCAGACGCTTCGACGGTCATGCCACTCTTTACCGATGCAAACCGAAACGTGCGTCGCGAAGCCGTGCGTGCCGCCGGAGAGATGATGTTGCCGCCCGGCGATGTTTTTTATTCTTCGCCCGTGCTGCGTGATCCAGAACCCGAAGTGCGCGCGGAAGTGATTCGTGCGACGGGGCGATTCCTCATGGCCACAAAAGGGTCGGAACAACCTGGCCTTCAGCGCGCCTACAATGCGGTGCGCGTCTTGATCAACGGCGACGACCTCGCGCCTTTGCCCGAGCCGACGATGAAGAGCACGCAGAGCGGCAAGACCATTAAAAGCGGCGTGGCCTATGACCGGGAGTTTGAGCGTTATCTAGTGCGCTTCTTTTTGGAGAGTCAGCCGAAGCTCGTGGCGGATTTTCTTCACTTTGATTCGCAGGGCCGGTCCGTAGAGAACACCGTTCTCGCCATTCTCGCGCTGGATCCGAAAGAAAGTTCTGCGCAACTCGCGCAAGCATTGCCTCGATTAAACCGAGCACCAGACCAGGAGGAGTTGCTTCGTCTCGCGCAGTTTCCGAATGAGCCGGGCGTGGGGGAAGCGTTGAAAAAGATTCTGCAACAACCCGCTACCAGCATCGCGGCGATTGAGTCGTTGCTGAAAGTGCGCACCAAACTCGACGCCGTAAGAATCACACCGCTGCTTAATGACGCCGCGAAGCAATTGCTCACTCAGAACAACGCTGCCTCGCTCGAACTCGGTGCGAAGCTTGCCGGTTCATTTCATCTCGACGCCGTGGAGCCAGAACTTGTGCGTGTGCTGTTACAGGGCTGGGGCGGTTATCCGAACTTTGAAGCGAAGGAATATCTCTTGCGCCCCGAATCGCTCGCCGCGTTGCGTGCGTTGCGTGAATTGAAGTCGGACCGTGTGGACTTATTCGCGAAGCTGGCCGAGAAAGGCGGAGCCGCGGAGCAGCAGGCCGCCTTGGCCGCGCTCGCCGCGTCGCGTGACGAGCGGGGGCCACAGCAGCTTGCCAGCATTTACCAGAACTTGCCGGCGGCGTCCCGACGCAGTGCGCTCGCGTCGCTGACGACGACGAGGCCCGGCGCGCAAGCCACAATCAAAGCGATTCAAGCCGGCACTATTCCCAAGGACGAGTTGGATGGCGCCACGCTCGACAAACTTCAAGTCCTGCTGGGTAACGATCGCGAACTCGCCGCGCTGATGCAGGACATGGCTTCATTCCTCCGGCCCGCGCTGCGCCTCAATGGCAGCGAGGACGCGTGGGTTGATTCCGATATTACGCTCGATGGCCCGTTTACCGTCGAGACGTGGGTGAAACTGGATGCCGGCATCGACAACAATGACGGAATCCTCGGGGCGCCTGGTGTGTTGGACATGAATTTCTACGGCGGGCAATTCCGCGTGTGGGTGGGGACGGGTGGAATTCACGACGCCATCGTCTCCAAGAAGAAAATCGCGCCGGACCTCTGGACGCACATCACGGTGACGCGTGACGCGGATGGCAAATTCCGTCTCTACCAGAATGGCGAACTCGATAGCGATGAGAGCAAGCCGGTGAAACAGAAGTTCGAGCACTTGCGCATCGGCTGGACGGCGCCATCGAAAGGCACAGCCGGCTGGCTGAATGACTATCGGGTTTGGAATCGCGCGCGCACCGCGGAGGAAATTCTCGCCGACTTCGATCGCAGTTTTGATGGGGAGACGAAGCCAGCGGCCCTGGTCAGTTATTTTCCCGGCGGCGATTGGAAGAAGCTCAAGCCGGGCGCGAAGGTGCAAAAGACTTCGGAGTTTCCTCCTCTCCTCACCGCTGCCGAGGCCCGCACCTTGGCGGAGAAGTTGTCGAAGTTTCGTGCGCTGGCGGAAGCAAAGGGAGACGCAGCCCACGGCAAACAACTCTTCGTCACGAGTTGCCTGGTCTGCCATCAGGCGGGCGGGCAAGGCGCGGCCTTCGCTCCGAATCTCGATGGGCTGGGCTTGCGCACGACCGATGGTTTACTGCGCGCGATTCTCACGCCGAGCGCCGCCATGGAAGCGGGCTATCGCGCGTTCCGTGTCGAGACGAAGGACGGTGAAATCTACGACGGCTTCCTCGTGAGCCAGGATGCGAGCGCCGTTGTCCTCCGTCAGCCTAATGCCGAACCGATGAAAATATCCGCGGCGCAAATTAAACGCGCCGCGTTTCGTAACGTCTCCATCATGCCTGACGGTTTGCTGGAAGGAATGGAGCCGCAGCAGGTGAAGGACTTGTTCGCTTACCTCAAGTCGATGAAGTGAGGCGTGTCACTTCGCAAACTCCACGCAGCGCGTTTCGCGAATGACGGTG
>DATHKK010000833.1:0-7562 GCA_035489355.1 Candidatus Limnocylindria bacterium | reverse complement strand
TTCAAGCGCGAAAAGGCCTCGGCCAGTGGGCCAGGTATTTTCAGCAGGATAAATGGAAGCACGCCATGCTGTCCCAAAATCAGTCCCAGACTGATTGTAGCGCCAAACGAAATTAGTCAAAGGGATGAGAACAGTCGGAGGCGGAGCAACAGAAATCACCGCATTGGTGCTAAAAAGCGGGGCCACACAGTTGTTGATCAAAACTGCGTACAAGCCCGAGTCCGGTGATTGCGCATTTACTTTGCTGTAGCTCGAATTCGTCGCATTGGGAATCGGCGAATTGTTGCGATACCACTGATACGTGAACGGAGCGGTTCCAGAAGCCACAACACTCAACGCAAAACTTCCACCCGTGGCGATTTGCTGGTCGGAAGGCTGATTGACCACCGATATCGGCGTTGAACAATACGCCGCCAATGTGGCGTTCGCACTGGTAACATTTCCAAGAGCATTCGAAACAATCACCGAATAAGAACCTTCATTGGCGATTTGGGCATTGGTGATGGTGAGGTTCTGATTGGTTGCTCCCGGAATAAAAGTCCCATTGCGCCGCCAATAAAAAGAAAGGGGGAAACCGCTCGCACCGACAGAAAAAGTCACAGTCCCGCCAGGAACGACGGATTGACTTTGTGGCTGAATAAAAATATTCGGAGCAGTAGAAACCGGCGTCACCGCAAAGTTATCAATGGTGTACGAACCCTCGCGCATGGCATTCGTTTCCGTTCCCGCGCTTCCATTGTCGTCAGCCCAAATAATGTAGAGATTGCCGCCATTCGTCCAAGTGCCGACCGACAGAAGGGCGTTCAAGTTTAGGGCCGCATCAGTGGTGCTGAACGAGGACAAACTTGGAATGAGCGCCCAACTGCCAGGAGCACCCGACAGGCTGAAATAAGCGCGATGGCCGGGAATTTCCTCAACTACGGGAATTGGATGTTTTTGACCCCATAAATAGCTTATGTTCACTTGCGCCAAGTTAAGACCCGTATTGTTGCGCAACGTCGCCATCAGCAGAAGATAGTCGTTTCCAGTCGGTCGAGTCTGCAAATACAGTCCATTGGCAGCATCACTATTCCAGCGCGCGATTGCATTCGCGCTGGGGGGGAGTGTTCCCGATGCACCGAGTGGGGTCGTAATGGTGGACCTATTCGCACTGCCGATGATCGCAGCATCCAAACCAGCGGCAGTGGTGTATGTGCCACCGGCCGCTCCCACCGTTAATGTGGACCAACCTTGAGCTACAGTGGGCTGGGAGCCAAATGCATTGGTCCCTGTGCCAGTAGTGCCGACAGAGATTTGAGCACTGACATGTCGGCCGGAACCGCATAGCACGGCACAGAAACAGATAAAGGCACTCAACTTTTTGAGTAATGTACTTTGCATAAAGGTGTTGGGTTGAAGTTTCTCACGCGCCGTCGCGTCGAAATACAGTTTGTCCGTCATGGGTTGTTTCAGAAGTGCAACAAAGAATCATGTAATCAATTCTTTGGCAACTGAGAAAAATTTATTGCGCGCATTTCCCGCCTTTGTTTTCGTGAGTCGCTCCAAAGAATTCGGCACCTCGTGGACATTGAAATTGACAATCCACGCTCGGCTCGTAAAGTCGCCGACGAATACTTTAGGCTGGCTCAACCAGAACACTTTATGAAGTTAAGTCCCAGACTCTCTTTTAAGGCGATAACGTCTCTCGCGATTGTTTCAATGGCTGTTTCATCAGCCCTCGCTCAAGCTTCCGTCGAGCGCGTCGGGCGCGTGAACGCCATCGCTGGCTCCGCCACTTATTCGCCCAAGGGCGGCGCGTTTGTGCCTCTTTCTGTCGCCACCAAACTGCACCAGGGCGACACGATCAAAACTGGACCCGGTTCGCACGTGGATGTCGATCTGGGCGGCAACGTGGGCGTCGTGCAGGTGGCGCCGCGCTCCACGTTCGTGCTAGATAAAATCACCACGACCGACGCGGGTGCGGAAACGCTGACGCAGACTGAGTTGCGCGTGGACTCGGGCGCGGTTTACGCGAAGATCAATAAGCTCGCCAAAGGATCGCGCTACGAAATCTCCACTCCCAAGGGCATCGCCGGCATTCGCGGCACGGCCGCTTACGTGAGCGCCGATGGCCGGGTCACCGTGCTCGATGGCATCGCGGCGGTCGCTTATCCCAATGCCGCCGGTGGCGTGGATACTTATATCGTGCATGCGGGCGAAACCGTGGCGCCGGACGACCGCCCGCCGCATCCCGCGTCTCCGGAACAGTTGCGTGAAGCGGTGGAAGCATTGCGTGATGCTGCCGGCCACGGCGTAGGATCAGCCAATCCGGCCTTTGCGAAGCCGCTCGAGCTTGATCAAACGTTCATCTCGCCGACGCTGCCGGCGAATAATGGAGCTCCGGCGACTTTCCCGACCGACTAGGAATAATTCCCAAGTTTTCAGAAACCCAGAGCGACCTTGAGTTACTCTGGGTTTTTTGTTTTCGTCGCGCGGTGAAGTGGAAAGCGTCGTCGCTCGTGCCCGTTTTTATCTGCGCCAGCGTCACCGCAATGGTGTGCTTGATCGAGTGGCTGGGCGAAACGCAGCCGAGATTCAATTCCGTCAACCGCCTCGAATGGATCACATTCGACTGGCGCATTCGCGAAGCCGCCCGACATTCGCCGCCCGTGGCTCCGAACCTCGGTTTCGTTGCGATGAGCGATGAGAGCATCACCGCACTCTTGGATGGTTCATTGCCCTATCGCTTTGGTTTGCTCTGGCCCCGTCAGGTTTATGCACGGCTCATCGACGAACTCTCGGCGCAAGGCGCCAAGGCGGTTGGGTTCGACGTGTTGTTTGCCGAGCTGCGGCCCGATCATCCCCCAGCTGAAATTGATGGCGAAGAAATTCCTTCTGACGTGTTTTTTGCCCAATCACTCCGGCGCGGAAGCAATGTCATACTCGCGAGCGAATCTCTCCTCTTTCCTCCCGAATTGTTCGCCACCAATGCGCTGGCGGTGGCCCACATTTCCGCCGAACGTGATCGGGATGGAATCCTCCGCCGCACGCACGCTTTCGTGGATACGCGCGTCTGGCATCCCATCATCAAGGAGGCCGCGACGGGTTTTGGGTGGAACCTGGAACGGGCGAGGATCGAGCCGGGCAAACTGATGTTTCCCCGCCGCGACACGAATGGCGCCGATCCTTTGCCACTGAATGCGGAAGGACGATTTGACGTGGGAATTCTGGAACACGCGATGGCCGGTAATCCTGCGCAACCGATCATCCACCGGTTTGAACCTCCCTTCCGGCAAGAGCGCCTTTGGCAATTGGGGATCGCCCTGGCGGCGCAGGAATTGAAACTCGATCTGCGTCAGGCCGTCATCGATCTCGAACACGGGCGCATCATCCTTCCCAGCCAGGGAACTCCTTCTACGCAGCGCGCGATTCCCATCGATCGCGAGGCACGCTTTTACATTGATTGGAGCCTGGGTTTGAACGACTCGCGGCTGACCCAAGGCGCCATCGAAGATTTGTTGATACAACACGAGGCACGCCGCGCGGGGCGGATGGAAGACGTGACCAATCGGTGGAATGGCAAACTGGTCGTGGTGGGTTCGGTCGCCAGCGGCAACAACCTCAGCGACTTCGGCGCGACGCCACTGGAGCAGCACACATTTCTGGTTAGCGATTATTGGAACGTCGCCAATTCCTTGCTCATGGATCGTTTCGTCCGGCCGCTTGGCCTTCCGTGGCGGTTGCTCATTATCGCGGTGATGGGCGTGCTCGCCGGCCTTTGCACCTGGAAAATGAAAACCCTGGGAGCAGTCGCCTCCGTGCTGGGCATCGCCGCTGTATATGTCGTGCTCGCGGTCTGGGTGTTCAATGGATCTCGTCTCTGGCTTCCAATCGTGACGCCAGTGGTTGGCTCATTGCTCGCGACGCACGGTTGTCTCGTTACGTATCTGGTGCGGGTGGAACGGCGCGAGCGCCGCCGTACCAAGGACATCTTCAGCAAGATTGTTTCGCCCGACATCGTGCGCGAATTGCTCGGCTCGGAAAAACTTTTGCTGGGCGGCGTGCGCCGCGAAGTGACGGTGTTTTTCGCCGACGCCCGAGGGTTCACCGAGATGACCGATGCGAACCAGCAACGCGCGGAGGCGCTGGCCCACACTTATAAGTTCACGGCGCCGCAAGCGGAGGAATTGTCGAACCAGCAGTCGGAGGAAATCCTGAGCACGGTGAATCTTTATCTTGGCCTCGCCGGCGATTGCATCAAGAAACACAACGGCACGCTCGACAAGTACATCGGCGATTGTGTGATGGCTTTCTGGGGCGCGCCCGCGGTGAATCCACAGCATGCGGCCTGCTGCGTTCGCGCCGTCATCGACATCCAGCGGGCCATCTGCGAGCTCAACGAAAAGCGCAAAGAAGAAAACGCGCGACGTGAGGAAGAAAACATCCGCCGGGCAATCAAAGGCGAAATACCGCTGGCACCATTGGATATTTTAACCTTCGGCTCCGGCATCAACACAGGCGTTGCGACCGTGGGCCTGATGGGTTCCGACGCACATCTCGTGAACTACACGGTGTTTGGCCGTGAAGTGAATCTGGCCAGCCGTCTCGAAGGCGCGTCGGGCCGAGCGCGCATTCTGATCGGCGAAACAACGTATCGGCACTTGCTCCGCGATGATCCCGATCTGGCGGCCACCTGCCGCGCCCAGCCGCCGCTCGAGTTAAAAGGTTTCCGTGATCCGGTGAAATCTTACGAAGTGCCCTGGCGTCCGGCGGATCTTTCGTTGGTAGAAGCCGGCCAAACTCAGACCATCGTTCACAACAAGGATCGACGGGAAGACTGCTACTGATCCGCGCCTGAATTTTCGATGGGCAAACGAAGCGTCGTTGCTAATCTGCGCCCCGTGCGAACCGTTATTTACCCTGGCAGCTTTGACCCATTTACCAACGGTCATCTCGATATTGCCCAGCGCGCGGCGAAGCTGTTCGACACCGTCATCGTTGCCGTGGCGAACAATGCCGAGAAGAAGCCGCTCTTCACGTTGGAAGAGCGCGTGGGCTTCGTGCAGGAATCCATCGGTCATCTGCCCAATGTGCGCGTGGATTCGTTCAGTGGGTTGCTGGTGAATTACGTCGAGCAGTGCGGCGGACAGGCGGTCATTCGCGGCCTTCGCGCCATCTCGGACTTCGAGTTTGAATTTCAACTGGCGCTGATGAACCGCAAGCTCAACGAGCGGATCGAAACCATCTTCATGATGCCGAAGGAGACTTACACCTTTCTCAGTTCACGCATCATCAAGGAAATTGCGCGGTTCAACGGGGACGTGCGGCCGTTTGTGCCCGCGCACATCGAGGCGGCGCTGAAGAAGAAATTGGCGCAGTGACTGGCCGTCGTTTAGAAACAGAGGTGAGTTATGCCGCTGACATTCAACATTCGCCATCTGGAAGGGAAAGACCTCGAACTCACGGGGGAATTGCCCAGCGAGGAACTCGAACTCGAGCTGAACGACGAGATGATTCGTCCCGCCGAGATGTTGAAATACGACTTGGAGGTCGAGCACATGGACGGCGCGGCCCTGGTGCAGGGCGAACTGAGCCTGAACATCGATTACACCTGCGTGCGCTGCCTGAAGAAGTTCACCGCTTCGCTTGAAATTCCGAACTGGGTTTGTCATTTGCCGCTCAAAGGCGAGGACGCCACCCCCATCTCTAATGATTTGGTGAACTTGACGCCTTATATCCGCGAAGATATTCTCCTCGCCCTTCCGCAACATCCGTTGTGTGAACCGGAGTGCGTCGGCCTCAAGCTGCCTGCAACCGTGAAGGAGCCGGGCGGGGCGTCTGCAAAGACATCTTCCGCCTGGTCTGAATTGGACAAACTGAAACTGAAAAACTGAAATTATGGGCGTTCCCAAGAGAAAACCCTCAAAAAGCCGCCAGCGCATGCGCCGGGCGTACAATAGCGTGCTGAAACTGCCACAGATCAGCACCTGCCCACAATGTGCGGCTCCGTATCGTCCCCATCGCGTGTGTCCTGCGTGCGGCCATTACAAAGGCCGCCAAGTGATCACCGTGAAGGCCGGTGCGTAATTTCCCTTTGCCACAAGAGCGCGGCTGAGTATTTCTCTCTGCGCTCTTGTTGTTTTTATGCGCATAGCTGTTGACGTCATGGGCGGCGACCACGGTTGTGGCGTCGTCGTGTCCGGCGTCAAAATCGCCTTGGAGAGGTCCGGCCACGAGTGCATTGGGAAGCTCTTTCTCGTGGGCACCGAGGCAGAAGTGAAAGCCGCCTTGCAGCAGCAATGCTGCGTCGATCCGCGAATCGAAATCGTCAATGCCACCCAGGTGCTGACGATGGAGGACAACCCACTGACCGCCATTCGCCGAAAAAAAGATGCGTCAGTCGTGCGCGCGGTGGCGCTGGTACGGGATGGCAAAGCGGACGCCGTGATTTCGTTGGGCAACACTGGCGGCCTGGTAGCCGCCGCCACGTTCGGCCTCGGCAGGCTCGATCTGGTGAAGCGGCCGGCCATCGTCACCATCATGCCGACGGTCAAAGGCCATTTTGTTCTCCTCGATGCCGGCGCGAATCCCGAATGCGAGCCGCTGCATCTGTTCCAATTTGCCGTCATCGGCTCGGTCTGCGCACGCGAAATTCTCGGCATTCAAAAACCGCGCGTGGGTATTCTCAGCAACGGCAGCGAAGATTTCAAAGGCACTGATCTCACGCAGCAAGCCGCCGAAATGTGCCGGCAGTCCGAGTTGAATTTCATTGGCTACGTCGAAGGCACGGAGATTTTTGCGGATCGCGTGGACGTGGTCGTCACTGATGGTTTCGTCGGCAACATCGTTTTGAAAACCGCGGAAGGGCTGGGCAAAACGATCCTGCACATTTTGAAAAGTGAATTGACCGCGACGCCGCTCCGGAAGTTCGGTGCGCTGCTGGCCAAGAGCGGCTTTCGCAAGCTCAAGACCCAAATGGATCCGGAAGCGCACGGTGGCGCGCGCATCGTCGGCCTGAAAGGCACCGTGGTGAAGGTGCATGGCTCGGCGAGCGAACGCGTTGTCGCCAATGCCCTGCGTCAGATCGCCGAGTCCGCCAGCCAGCATTTGAATGAACGCATCGGCGAAGCCATTGCGCGCGCCCAACCACGCCTAGCTGTTACCGCATGAAAACCACGGCCAAGAAATTCCGGAATCCGCGCGCGAAGAATGACTTCAAGGGCCGCAGTTGCTCGATTGCCGCCGTCGGCTCCTACGTGCCCGACCGCGTGCTCTGCAATGCCGATCTCGAGAAGCTGGTGGACACCACAGATGAATGGATTGTTTCCCGCACCGGCATTCGCGAGCGCCGCATCGCCGCTGCTGACGAGTACACCTCCGACCTCGCAACGAAGGCCGCCCTCATCGCCATGGAGCGGGGCAACATCAAGCCGGAGCAGATTGATTTGATCATCGTCGCCACCATCACGCCGGACATGCCCTTCCCCGCGACCGCGTGTCTCGTACAACAAAAGATTGGCGCGCACCGCGCCGCCGCGTTCGACATCGAAGCCGCGTGCTCCGGTTTTATCTTCGCGCTGGAA
>DATHKK010000832.1:0-2068 GCA_035489355.1 Candidatus Limnocylindria bacterium | reverse complement strand
TTACCAATTTCGAGCGCCGTCACGTCCACGGAGATCTGCTCGGGTAAATCTTTCGGAAGCGCCGTCACTCGGATCTTGAACAGCACGTGCTCGAGCACACCACCGCCGGTTTTGACTCCGACCGCTTCGCCCGTCGGTTCCACGGGCACCTGCACCGTGACCTTTTCGTTCTCGGCGACTTCGTGCAGATCCACATGG
This sequence comes from Candidatus Limnocylindria bacterium, assembly GCA_035489355.1. Lineage (GTDB taxonomy): Bacteria > Verrucomicrobiota > Verrucomicrobiia > Limisphaerales > SIBH01 > JANNGC01. Next base: position 1,870 of record DATHKK010000832.1, on the reverse strand, counting down.
AGGATGTTGCCCTTAAGCGGATGGTGCTGCACGTCCTGGACGAGCGCGAGACGCTTGGCGCGCGGATCGTCCTTCACGGCGAGATCGACGAGCACGTTCTCCGACACCGAGTGGTGAATGAGCTTGTCGATTTCGACCTTGCTCAGTTCCAGGTTTTGCGGCTGCGCATGGCGGCCGTAAATCACAGCCGGTACGCGGCCGTTGTCCCGCAACTTCTTCACTCCGGCACGGCGTGTCACCGCGCGCGGAAACGCATTCAAAGGCACAGATTTCATCTTAGGTTTTTCAGCGAAAGGCTAGCTTGTACGCCCGCCCTTAAATTCAAAAAGCGAAGTCACGGACGAATTACTGTGAATTCGTTTGATGGCTTCACCCAACAGCCCCGCCACCGAAAGCGTCGTGATCTTCACTCCGGCTATCGCGGGGCGGAGGACAGTATCAGTCGTGATCAGTTCGTCAATGTTCGATTTTCGCAGGCGATCGATGCCGGTGTCATTGAGCAATGCGTGCGAAACGCAGGCCAATATTTGCTTCGCGCCGCTCTTCTGAAGCAGGGCCGCAGCTTGCGTCAGCGTCCCCGCCGTCTCGGTCAAATCATCCACGAGCAAGATGTTTCGCCCGTCGATGTCGCCGATGATTCCCATCGACTCGACTTCGCTCGCGCTCTTGCGGCGCTTGGCCACGATGGCCAATTCCGAGTCGAGAAATTGAGAGTAGGCGTAAGCCATCTTCAACCCGCCCACGTCGGGACTGACGACGATGAAATTCTTCAAGTCCCTTGTCTTGAGGTACTCGTAAATCACCGGCGCCGCATAGAGATGATCGACCGGGATGTCGAAAAAACCCTGAATCTGCTGGGCGTGCAGGTCCATCGTCAGCACACGGTTCGCGCCGGCGGTAACGAGCAAGTTCGCGACAAGCTTGGCTGTGATGGGAACACGTGGCTGGTCTTTGCGATCCTGGCGCGCGTAACCGTAAAATGGAATTACCGCCGTGATGCGCGCAGCGCTGGCGCGGCGCAACGCATCGATCATGATGAACATTTCCATCAAGTTGTGATTCGTCGGCGGGCACGTGGACTGCACCAGATAAACGTCTTCGCCGCGAACGTTCTCCTCGATCTTCACGAACGTCTCGCCATCAGGAAACGAACTGACGGTACACTTGCCGAGTTCGATGCCGATGTTCTTCGCAATCGCTTCCGACAACGGACGATTGGACGTGCCGCTAAAAATTTTCACAGGTGCTTAAAGTTTCCGGGAAAAATAAAACGCCACCATTCTGGTGGCGAGCGCGCCGAATGTAGTCGGCGACCCCAGTGAGGCAAGAAGGAATTTTGGGCGACACATCCTATCTTTCACCGCGCCGGATTATCTGTGCAACACGACCGGGTGCATCGCCTGATTCGTCCGTTGCTTCACTGAAGGCCGCGAATCAAACGACTCCCGCTTCGGCCAGCTTCCGCCGCGTCGTTTGCAAGCGTTCGATGATGATGGCCGACATGCGTTTCATCATCTCGTAGCCGAAGTCGTGATCGCGCTCGCAACTATCGCGCAGCCACGTGCCGTAAAAGAAAATCGCTTTCGTCGGCACCGTCGCGCGGGCGCCGAAGTGCCAGTAGTAAGGCGGAAAAAGCCAGGACCATCAGCGGTTCGCCGCGCGCTCGAATCTGAGCCTCTATATTTCGTATGGCGTTGAAATCTGAGACACGCCAGCAGGTCCAAACCATTAACAGTGCGCCAGTAATTACCGCCAACCCCATCGAAAAACGTCCGCCACTCTTTCGATTCGGGAGGGATGGAGGTTTTTGCGAGTGCGCCTGACTTTCTGAAATCATGTATTCACGCCGTTCGTTCCTTTATCGCCGCCA
>DATHKK010000831.1:0-3686 GCA_035489355.1 Candidatus Limnocylindria bacterium | reverse complement strand
CGACGTGCCCGGACAACCGCTGACGTTCTCGCTGGATGCCGATGCGCCGCCGGGTGCGAGCATTCATCCCTCAACCGGCGTGTTCAACTGGACGCCTTCCAACGATCAGCTTTTCGGACCAACCAGCGTGACCGTCAGAGTGACTGACAATGGATCGCCGCAGATGAGCGATGCGCAAATGTTGGTCATCACCGTGCTGACCAACTTGGCTTCTGCTTCGGTGCAACTCGTCTCGACTGGCGCGGTGTGGCGGTATCTCGATACGGGCACGGATCAGGGCCTCGCCTGGCGCGGGCTTGGTTTCAACGATTCATCATGGACAACCGGCGCGGGGAAATTTGGCTACGGCGTCGGTGACGAGACGACGACAATCAACTTCGGTGCGAACCCCAATAGCAAACACATCACCACGTATTTTCGGCGTGCGATCTTCATTCCTGACGCTGCGTTGGTGCAGGGCCTTTCCGCGCGATTGCTGCGCGACGATGGCGCGGTCGTTTACCTGAACGGCGCCGAGATCTGGCGCGAGAACATGTCGGCGGGAGCCGTGACATTCTCAACGCCGGCTGCGTCCACGATCTCTGGCGGAAATGGAATCGAGTTTCTTAGCAAGACGATTAGCCCCTCTGCGCTGCTGAGCGGGACCAACATCATCGCAGTGGAAATCCACCAGGATTCTCCTTCGACACCAGACGCGCGGTTTGATTTCGAGCTGACGGCGACGGCGTTTGTTCCTTCCGACTTGCAACTGAGTTTTGCCAGCACGGCAAACAACACTCTTTTGACGTGGCCGCAAGCCGCGGGACTGATGCGGCTTTGTGTGACCACCAATCTATCGCCGCCCGTGACTTGGACGCCGGTCAATGTCGCGCCCGTACTTTCCGGTGGCCAGTGGGCCGTCGAACTTCCAATGCCGACCAACGTAACGCAGTTTTTCCATCTCCAAACGCCATGACCGCACGACGCATAGACAGCGATAACGATTCGCCAAGCAACGATCCTATGAAAATCAAAGTGCTCCTGGTGGACGACGATCCGTACGTGCGCGAAGGCGTGCGTTCCTGCCTCAGCCGCTACCTGCAATTCGACATCGTGGGTGAGGCGTCCAACGGGCAGGATGCGATTGCGCGAGTCAAAAAGCTCACACCCGACGTCGTGGTCATGAACATCTCGCTGCCGGGAATGGATGGGCTGGAAACCACGCGTTATCTTCGCGAGTCCTTCCCAAAAGTCAGGGTCCTCATTCTCGCCGGCAACCAAAGCAAGGAGATGGTTAAGCATGTCGTGCGCTCCGGCGCGCCGGGATATTTGAGCAAGAGCGCATCGCCCACCGAACTGGCTTTGGCCATTGAGCAGGTGCATCGAGGCGAAACATTTTTCACTGCGGATGTGGCTCAGGCGTTCTTCGAAGAATTTGTCCAGAACGGCGGGCGCTTGCCGGACAGCGGACCCAAGCCGCTCTCTCCGCGCGAACGCCAAGTGCTCGGACTCATCGTCGAAGGGTTGCCCAATAAAGAGGTCGCCACGCACCTGAAGTTGAGCGTGCGCACGGTCGAGAAACATCGGCAACGCGTCATGCGCAAGCTCGGCGTGCGCCGGGCCACTGAACTGGTGAAGTTCGCGGTTACGCGCGGCTGGGTGGACCTGAACTCGGCCATGCAATGAGCGTCGATATTTCAGGACATTCCGCCTCAACAAGTGTTGAGTTCCACAGCCAATCTTCGGCCAGTGGCATTCGCCCTGAGGAGGTTTCCGCGACGCCCGGCGTTACGCAATTGTACCCTTTCAAAACTTGCGCGTTTCACCCAGATGGGACCCGCCGGTGGGCTTTGTTAGCGTCTGGCCGTTCCGAAAGCCGGAAGTCCGGCGGGGAGCGCGCCAGTGGCGATGTCGAGCAGGTCCTAACGCACAATCAGCAGCGTCAAAGGGGAGCCGGAGAACTCTTCTCGGCTCACTCGTCTCGTGCTGGTTCGGAATTTGACGGGGTGGGAAATGTCTGAAACGCCCAGGAGTTCTTGGCGTTCTCGCAACGTCGCTTAAGTCACATGTATTACCTGAATCAGAAGTGGAATTCCATTCCCATGCCCGCAGCGGGGGGAATCGCAAAAAATGTCGGTGAGCAATTAGTGCAGTACGGAAGGTGCTTCTTCGCGATGCTCTTTTTGATCTGCGTGCTGGTCCATCCCGCCTCGGGCCAATCCAACGGCGTGCTGCGTGAGGTTTGGAGCGGGTTCTCCGGGAGTTCGCTCAACAGCTTCACGAACTACGCGAACCTCAATGCCCCGAACGCGGGCGCCACGCATATTCTGACCAACCTCTTTGAAGGTCCGCCGGACTACGCGGATGGCTACGGCGACAAATTCCGCGCGCTTCTCATTCCGGCCGTCACCGGCGTGTATGTCTTTTGGGTCCAGGGCGACGATGCCGCCGCGCTGTTCCTCAGTCCCGACGAGAGCCCGGTGAACAAGGTGCAGATCGCCTACAACACCAACACCGCGATCACGCGCGCGTGGTACACGTTCCCCAGCCAGCAGTCGTCGAACATTTTTCTGGAAGCAGGGAAGCGGTATTACATCGAAGCGATTCACAGCGCGGGCACGGGTGACGACGCATTCGCGGTTGGTTGGAAATTGCCTAACGGAACATATCAACAGCCGATGCCGGTTTCGCGGCTCTGGACCTACGGTTTGCCTGGCACCACGAAACCCGTCATCACCAGCAACCCAGTCGATTTGACGGTGATCGAGAAGTCGATGGCGACATTCCGCGTGAGCGTGAGCAACTTCGATGCGGTCCGATACCAATGGCAGCGCAACGGGGCGAACGTACTCGGCAGCACCGGCGCGTCGTTGACACTGCCCGCGTCGTCCACCAACGACCACGGCGCTTCGTTTCGTTGTGTGATCACGAATTCTTTCGGCGCTGTCACCAGTGTCGCGGCCGTGCTCACGGTCACCACCGATACGATCGCACCGGTGCTGGAGAATGCCGCGACGCTCGGTTCAAACCTCGTCCAGGTGCTTTTCTCCGAGCCAGTGGACCTCGCGACCGCGCTGAGCGTTCCCAACTACTCCATCAACAATGGCGCGTTCATTGCCGCGGCGAAGTTCGGTTCCTCGACGCGCGCGGTCATTCTCACCATTGCCGGACTGCAACGCGGGATGAACTACACGATCACCGCGAACAACGTCGCCGATCGATCGGCGGCGAAGAACACGATTGCGCCGAACTCGCAGCAAAACTTCACGACGATATTGAACGGCGTTTACCGCGAAATCTTCACGCAGATTCCTGGCAGCCTCGTCCCCGACCTGACCGGCCATCCCAGTTTCCCGAACAGTCCGACTACGGTGGAATTGCTGACCGACTCCCTGGAGACGGCGAGCTATCCCTCCAACAACTTCGGGCAACGCCTTCGCGCCTTAATCATTCCGCCCACGACCGGCGAATACAGGTTCTGGGTTTCAGCTCACGACACGGCGGTTCTTTACCTTGGGACGGATGCCTCGCCGGCCAGCGCGCAGGTGATTGCATCCGTGACGCAGGCGGGTGGCGTCGCGACGCGGCAATACGAAGTGCAGGCCGGCCAGCAGTCCGCGCCGGTGATGCTCAACGCCGGGCAGCAGTATTACCTCGAAGTCCGGATGAAAGGCGGGATTTCATTCGACTCTCCGCCCGATCATTTG
>DATHKK010000830.1:0-8136 GCA_035489355.1 Candidatus Limnocylindria bacterium | reverse complement strand
CTTTTCTTCGTCGAGACCGTTGCGGGCAGGGAAGAGGAGTAAGGAATTTCGGAGTGAGCGGCTGGACAAGGAGGTGCGCTCATTTCGCTGGGGAGATGGAGACACGCGGAGAAGCGGGTGTGATGGGCTGAAAGGTCACGTCAGCCCGCTTCTCCCGTTGTGTTCCGGGAAAGACCGACTATGCCACAAGGAGACAAATCGAGTTACACGAGCAAACAGAAACGCGAAGCCGCGCACATCGAAGAAGGGTACGAGCGTCGGGGCGTCCAGCCGAAGGAGGCGAAGAGGCGCGCTTGGGCCACGGTCAACAAATCGACGGACGGTGGCAAGAAGAGCGGCTCGGGACGCGGCAAAAGCGTGAACAAAGCTCCGGCGCGCAAAGGCGGGCGGATAGGCGGACGCGCGGCTGCGAAGAAGAAATGATCGGGAAATGGAGGCGCGCTGAACAAAAAGGGCCGGCCTGCTTTCAACGCAGCCCAGGGTATCGGGGAGATGGTTGCCATAGCAGCGAACAAGGTGGGGCGCGTCGCTCCGCGCGCGTCGTCAGCACACGCCCGATCCGCGCAATCTGGCATGCTCCGGCAACGTGCGGACGGTTCGCAACCCGGCAGTCGGGTTCCCTCCCTTCCAATGCAAAACGAGATTCACACATTCTGGGACTCAGCGCGCCTCTACCAGTTGAAAACTGGCAGCACGTCGCCCAGCCTGTTCCCACTTCGCACTTTCTCCGCCGCTGATTTTCTCCGTATTCTCGCGGCATGGGAAAACCCGACTCGCGGCAAATTTGACCGCCATGGCCACGCGCGGTTCCACCAGCACGACAGGCAAGCGGGGCAGCGGCTGCCTTGCTTTGTTCGCGCTTCCGTTCGCGGGTTTTGGCGTGTTCGCGCTGGTCCAATCGGTGCGCGAATTCGCCGCGGGCAAATGGAAATCCGGCCTCGGCCTGGCGCTCTTCGCGCTCATCTTTTGCGCCGTCGGCTTCGGCTTGCTGACTGCGGCGCTTTTCGGATCGAAGAAGGCCAGACGGGAGGAAGCCATTCAACAGGCGCATCCCGACGAACCCTGGCGGTGGCGCGAGGATTGGACGCGTGGCGAAGTGCGGTCAGCGAACAAGGCTGGCCTTGTCGTGATTTGGATTTTCGCGCTGTTCTGGAACGGCGTTTCGTTCACGCTGTTTTTCGCGGCCTTCGACGAAGTGAAGCGCAAGTCGGCGGTGTGGCTCGTGGCGCTTTTCCCACTCGTCGGCCTCATGCTTCTCGGAGTGGCGATTCACCAGATGATCCGCTGGCGGCGTTTCGGCGACTCGGTCTTCAAACTCACAACCATGCCCGGCGTGATCGGCGGCGCGCTCGCGGGTGTCGTTCATCCGGCGCGCCCGCTGCCAACGGGCCGGCGAGATTCGGGTGCGTCTGGCCTGCCTTGAGCGCGACACTAGCGGCGACAGCAACAGCGAACACGTGCAATGGGAAGACGAGAAAGTGCTCACGGGCGACGTGCTGCAAGGCGGCGGCATTCCCGTCCTCTTCAATGTTCCCTTTGACTGCAAACCCGCGACGACACTCTCCAGCAGCCGCTCGATCGTTTGGCGATTGGACGTTTCCGCGAAGATGCCGGGCACGGACTACGCCGCGCAATTCGAAGTCCCCGTCTTCAAGACCGTCGCGAGCCGAGCCGATGCGCCGAAGGTCCCCGATCCGACGGCCGCGTACGAGAAACCGGTCGAAGCCGCCTTACCCCGGGGAATCACTGTTCGATTCACGGCCAGTGGCGGAACTGAATTTATTTTTGCTGCTGCGAGGAACAGATCGATCTGTGTGGGCCTCACGCTCTTTACGTTGATTTGGACCATCAGCGTTGTGGCGATGATCAAGTTCAAGGCGCCGATTGGTTTCCCCATCGTTTTCGGTTTCATCGATGTGCTGCTCGTGCTGGGCGTCGTCGGAGCGTGGACTGGCGCGAGCCGCGTCGTCGCCGACCTGAGCGGGTTGCGCATTACGAGTCACTGGGGTTTCGTGCCAAGTCGGTCGCGGCGAAATTGGGAATGTCTTCCGGTCAAACGACCTATTACGATTTGCTGGCGGTCACGACCGCTGGCAAGAAAATGAAACTCGCTTCGAGCATTCGAGGCAAAAAGGAATCTGAATGGTTCGCGCGCGAAATCCAAAACGCCCTGGGCAAAAGCTAAAACCCGCCGTCTGCACCGGCTGGGACGGCGAAATCGAGCGCGTGCTCATCACCGAGGAACAGATCGCGCGCCGGGTCCGCCAACTGACGCGGGAACTGCAGCGCGACTTCGCGGGGCGCGACCTCGTCATTGTTTCGCTGCTCAGCGGCACCGTGATGTTCCTCGCCGATCTCGTGCGCCATCTTTCCTTGCCGCTGCGTCTGGATTTCATGGGCGTGTCGAGCTACGGCGCGGGCACGGAATCGGGTGAATTGGTTTTCACGAAACAACTGCGCCTCGACGTGCGCGGCCGCGATGTGCTAATCGTGGATGACATTCTCGACACCGGCCGGACTTTGAAACGGGTCGTGGCCGTTCTGCGCAAAAACAAGCCGCGCCGCGTCAAGATTTGCGTCCTCCTCGAAAAGAAAGCTCGCCGCGTCGAGAAGGTCCGCGCGGACTACGTGGGGTTCCAGATTCCCGATTTGTTCGTGGTGGGCTACGGGCTGGATTACGCGGAGTGCTATCGCAATCTGCCGTTCGTCGGCGTGCTGCGGCCGGAGGCTTATGCGTCTCACGCGAAGGACGCGAAGATCTGAAACGTGTCAGTCAGTTTGTCAACGTGCCGCCGGTTTGCAACGGCAGTCGGGTTCCATTCGTTCCAAACGCATAAAAGAGATTCACACGTTCTGAACTCAGTGCGCCTCTGCCAGTTGCAAACTGGCAGCACGTTGACCGTTCGCGGCGCGCGCCCTCGCGTCTCTGGCGTGAGAAAAATTGTTCCTCCATTCCTGAGTTCCAAATTAGGCTTTGCGCATGTCAGTGACGGTGCATTTTTACTCCTACTTCAAAGAGCTGACGGGCTGCGTGCAAACGACGGAAGAACTCCCGCCGGGCAGCACCATCGCGGCGTTGCAGCAGAAACTTTTCACGCGTTTCCCGAAACTAGCGGCGATGCAGAACTCCACGCTGATCGCGGTGGGCGTGGATTATCAGAACAAGAGCTACGTGCTCGATGAAGGCGATGAAGTGTCTCTGTTTCCGCCGGTGCAGGGAGGATGAATGACCAACGGCTCGCCCGACAGTGCATTCTTGAAAGCCTTCGAGGACGGCACGCTGCCGTTTTCGGAATGGAAGCATCGCGCGCACATCAGGGTCGCTTACTTGTATCTCCGTCAGTGGCCGTATGCGGAGGCGCTCGACAAAATTCGCACTCACATCAAGCGCTACAACGTTGCTACGAACACGCCGGAGACGTTGGAGCGCGGTTATCACGAGACGATCACGGTCGCGTGGATGCGGCTGGTTCATTTCACGCTGAGTGAATACGGGCCGGCGGCGACGGCGGATGAGTTTTTGGAAGCCCAGGAACATTTGCTCAACCGGAAGGCGCTGAACTTCTTTTATTCGCGTGACCTAATCTTGTCGTGGCGGGCCAAAGCGGAGTTTGTCGAGCCGGACCTCGCGCCGTTTCCGGTAAGCAAGAAGGCAACACTCGTCCTTGCGAAATAAAATGGAACGCTCGCTCTCCATCACCACTTCTCCCATCGAGGAAGCCGCGCTCGTTTCCCAACGCGCGATGTCGCACGGCATGGGCGCAGCCGTTTATTTTACCGGCGTCGTTCGCGACAGTGAGGAAGGCGGGACGATTTCCGCGATCGATTACGAAACCTTTGGCCAGATGGCGAAGCACCAGTTCCATCTCCTGTTCGACGAAATGGAAAAGCGCTGGCCCATCGAGTCCGTGCGGCTGGTGCATCGCGTCGGCGCTGTGCGCGTGAACGAGCCGTCGCTCTGGGTCGAGATCATCGCGCCGCATCGCGGCGAAGCCTTCGCCGCGTGCCAGTGGCTGATCGACGAAATGAAGCGCGTGGTTCCGATTTGGAAGAAGCCGCTTCGCTCGCCTTCTTGATCCTAGTCTTCTCTCAAGCGAGAAATCAGTCCCGGTTCCTGATCAACGCCGCGATTGCGCAGCCCGCGGCCAGGGCGATGCCGAGCGCGAGATAAGGATTGCGGCGAATGAATTCGTCAGCTTCGCCCAGCCACTTCTTCCCTTCCTCCTGCATCGTTTCCGCCAGCTCGTGAAGCTGCTCGGGATCTTCAATCACTTCTGAGATACGCTCCTTGGTATTCATGACGGAAAGTAGCCGCGCATGACGAACTTGCAAATGCCCGCGCGGAAATTATTCGCGCGCCACCTGCAACCGGACGATTCAGATTTCTACAGAAGCAAATGAAGGAAACTAAGACGGAATGATGCAGTTCAAACCGCAACGGACGACGATGAGGAGTCGCCACGTGAATGGTATCGGCCGCTGATTCAAACTCACCGTTTAATCATGGCCCTTAAGGCCCGCTGGCTCCTCGTTCGATCGTCGTCCATCTGCGGTTCAATTGAATTGTTCCGCTTAAGACGTCCCTCATTCTCCTGTGACGGAGCGCCGGGCGGAATCAGTTTGGCTCTGCTTCAATTGAAAGATGCCGGGCAGCTCGTTTCCTCCAGCTTTGTTCGCTTCTGTGCAATTGGATCGTCGAGCCTCAGTTGACCAAGCTGCGTCCGTGAGAAACCTTGGAGGCAGGGAGGAAAAATGAAATCACTTCGAACGTACACTCGTTTGTGCATCGCACTCGCATTCGCACTCTGTCTCTGTCTTTCCGTCCGCGCCCTGGCGCAGCCGGAATTGAAACTCGAACACGACTCGTCCTGGGAAATCGCCAATCGCCAATGCACGATCCGCGTCTCGCAGCTCGCCAACCTGGGTAGCGCCGACTCCGGTCCGCTCTTCCTCAGCATCTACGCCCGGACGGGCGTAGGCTACGACGGGGTGAATTCTCCCGGAAAATTGATCGCCCGCGCCACCATTCCTCCGCTGGCCGCGAACAGCGTCGTGAATGATATCGTCGTGACAGCGAAAGCAAAGTCCGCGTCGGCGCGCGAACATTACACGACGCTGACTGTGGAGGAACAAATCGGCCGCAATAAATTCACCATCCTCGATTACGTCGTTTACACCTCGACCTATACCTTTCCACGCGGCCAAAGCGGCGGCGTGGGGAGCGATGATTTCTCGATCGGCAGTGGGGATGTGATCTTCAAGGGCGACACTTCGCTGGCCGTCACCAAGCGCCGCGCCGAATTCTCGATTGGAGAAATCCAGAACCAGCGCGAAATCACTGAAACCGGACTGCTGCGATTGGCCATCTACGCGACCCCCGCGCCTTACGACGGTAGCGCGGAACCGATCGTCGTTGCCACACGGACGCTCGGGCGGCTGGCGCAAGGGGACTTCTATACGCACCTGCAAGGCCGACTGAACATGAAACGCCCGGGCCGCGGCGTCTTTTACCTCACGCTCGCTGTGGAAGAAGACGCGGGCGGCGGATTTGAGCGCGTGGCTTACGTGGCCTTCCCCGACCCGCGCCAGTTCTAATAAAAGTTTTTTAGAGCATTCGCCGCGGTTTTCCGTCAGAGTGAGCGCAGATGGTTCAATTCCCACAGGGGAACACCACCTGACCAAGCTCATCTATGGCGCGCCTGCTCGTAAAAAATCCCGACTTGGCGCCCGGCGAGATTCTCCTCACTCCGGGCTGCAATCGTTTGGGCCGGGAGGGCGAGAATGATTTTCTGGTGCCCCATCCCTCGGTGTCGCGCCAGCATTGCGAAGTCTGGCTGACGGACGAAGCGGTGCTCGTGCGCGACCTCAGTTCACGCAACGGAACCTTCATCGAAGATGCCCGCGTGGACGAAGCGCAGATCTTCACCGGCCAGACATTGCGGGTTGGTGACGTGGAAATGATCCTCGCCGAAGCGCCGGTGAAAATCTCCGTCCCTGAACTGGCCGTCGCTCCCCTGCCGCGCGAACTGACCTTCATGCCAGATGGCACGCCATGCTGCTTTCGTCACGACGGACTGGCCGCGCAATTGCGCTGCGCCGGTTGCGAACACTTTTTCTGCACATCCTGCGTTCGCGCCTTGCGGGTGGCCGGCGGCGCCCCGAGACGTTTCTGCCCGGAATGCGGCAACGCTTGCGAACCCATCATTGCCGCGCCGACGGAATCCAAACGCAACTGGCTCGGCAAACTGATGGACGCATTCACCAAGCCGCCATCACCGCCGCGCCGTGGGTAGCATCTTCACCCTTCAAGGATTCCGATCTTCATCCGCCGCGCCGCCGTGATGTTCCGGCCCGCCCACCTTCTGTTCCGGTCCACCATCACCGCCCGCGTGAACAGCCTGCGCCGCAGCCTGCTGTTCTTTCCGCTCGCGCCACTCGGGTCCGGCGCCCGCCGTGCCGCTTCGTTCATGTGTTGAAGATTTCGCGCCCACATCTTTCTTCGTCTCGGCCGTGAAGCCGCTAGGTTTGCCTTTGTTCATGGAAATAGTCGAGCCGATGACGTGCCAGTGAGAACCAAGCCAGGCCAGTGAGCTTCACGAGCGCCGGAAAGCAAACTGCAAACCCCCGGCGTGCGAATCGCGATGGACCGAATGCGACGCTTCGCCGCCCCGCTCAATTCCTCAAGCGGAAGAATTCAGCGCCGGCGCCCGCCGCGTTCGTGATGACGTTATCGCTTCCCACCACCACGGGAACCTCCACGACGTTTTCCCAGTTGGTCGTGTTCAGGTTGGTGTTGGATTGAAGCGTGTAACCGCTCGCGGATGCCGGCCACGAAATCACAACGCTGGAACCCGTGCGGAAAACTTTCAGCGAAACACTGGGCGGCGGCAGAATGCCCAACGCCTCGCCGAATGTCCGGGCGACCCGAATATCGTCCACGTAAATATCCCCTTGGAAATTGGATTCTCGAATCGCGAATTGCGTCACGCTGTTCGTGGAAGTAAGCGGATCGGAAGCGGTGAAATGGGTGTCGCTCTCGTTCGTCGGATTGAGCCACAGCGTGGCCACGCCCGCCCCAACATCGTAACGCACGACGATGAAGTTGGTCTGTTCCAGATTGAGATCGACCGGCACTTCCGCAAAGCCGGCGTTGGTCGGAAAGCTCGCGCCATTGGCCACGCCGATGCGATAGGAGAAGAGGGGCGCATTGGTCGTGGACACGAAAAATTTCGCGCGAAAGTTGCTGGCGTTGTCTTTGAAGTGCGCGAAGTAATCGCCCAGCACTGTGGGCAGATTGAAAGCTGAGAAACGGAAGCTGTAATACAGAGTGGCGCCGCCCGCCGGGGTGTAAGGTTCGCCGTAGAGCCGGGCATTCACATCTTCGCTGTTTTCCGCCGTGACAAAAAGAACCTGGCTCGCTGTGTCGATCTGGCCGGCGGTGCCGGAATGGGTCTGCCATAGTCCGAGCGAATTGGTAACGAGCGGACCGTCAGGATAATCGAACGGCTCGTAGAGAAGCGTGCCTGCCGACGCCAGCACGGACAACACGAACGTGCGATTGGTTGTGAGTATGCCGTCGCTAACGGTGACAGAAACCAATGCGTTGCCTGTTTGCCCCGCCGCCGGCGTGAGCGTAATCGTCCGGCTGGCGTTGCTCCCGCCCAGGACAACCTCGCTTTGTGGTAACACGGTCGTGTTTGACGAAGTGGCCGTCACCGTCAAATTGCTCGCCGCTGTTTCTCCATCACCAATCGTGAACGAGATCGCCGGAGTCGAAACGTTCATGGTCGTTGCCTGATTCAGAATCACGCTGATAGTCGGAGCCGTATTCGTGGGGATCACATTGACCGTAAAAAACGTGCTGTTCGATTTCCCGCCGTCATCAATCACCGTCAGTGTGATCGAGGCCAAGCCGGTCTGGTCTGGCGTCGGCGTCAAAGTAACGGTGCGATTTGATTCGCTTCCGTCCAAAACGATGCCGATCAAAGGCAGCAGGGCGGGATTCGAAGATAATCTGTCGATGGTCAGCGAACCGGCCGGTGTCTCAGCGTCGCCGACGGTAAATGAGATCGCGGGATAAGTGGTATTGGCCCGCATCGTCACGTTGGTGATGGTTGAGATCGTTGGCGCTGCATT
>DATHKK010000829.1:0-5446 GCA_035489355.1 Candidatus Limnocylindria bacterium | reverse complement strand
CGCGCGTTGGCGCGCGCCGGAAACGAGCTTCGGATAGTCACACTCGAAGCCTTCGATGGCGTTCAGCTCCGCCTTCAATGCAGCTTCAAAGAGCGCGCTGACTTCGTTGATGCGCCGTTTCTCTTGCGCGGGACCGCCTGGCGCGTTGAGCTTGCGCAGCACGGCATCGAGCGCGCGGCCAATCTTCGCGAGCAATTCGCGATCGGCTGCATTCGTGGGATTCATCGCGAGCACTTGTTTTCCTGTGGCCGCTTTCACCACTTCAGTGAACGGCACGCTGGCCAACTCACGCTGATCGTTCATCAGTTCGCCGACGAGACGCACGGTCTCAGCGCCGTGGAGGAACGGGCTGGTGAGGAAAATTAAAAAAGCGAAAACAGCGCAGCGCATGGCGCCTTTGTAAGCTTCGTCTCTGGGGCCGCAAGCGTGAATGCCGCGCGGATTCACGTGGCCAACGCGAGAGACCAGTCCGGATGCCACGCAAAACTTTCCAGGACATCCTGCACCGGCGTGGAGAAATTCAGCGGCTGTTCCAACATGCGGCGAAGAAATTCATGCGAGTCGGGCGAGAAACGGGCCGCCACGCCCATTCCGAATGCGAGGCGCACGAGGTTGGCATCCAGGAGGTCCCGCCCGGCCCATTGCGCCGTCGCCGCGGGAAGGCGCTGGTGGAGTTTCCCAAAGCCAAATACCAGTTGAGCGAATTCCAGATTGCCGTCGCGAATCGATCGCCGAGTGCCCGGCGTTCGCACGCGTGGGGATTCCACGCAGCGTTTCATCAGCACTGGCAGCGTGTGGTCCACAGCTTCGCGCAAGCCGTCGTCAAGATAGTGACTGAGCCGCCGCTGGTGGCCTCGCGGTACGTGACGAGGTATTTGACTCCACAAAGGAACAACAGGGCGGAGACGCGACCGCGTTCGCCGCGCACGGCGTGAAGATGACTCAATCGCGCCACTGCGCGTTGCAGTCTTGGCCAAGGGACGCCAAATGAGGGATGCATCGCACCTCATTCTATCGGAATTCGCGCGATTGACTGAAGGCAAAACTACTCGCCGCACTGTGCTTTGTGGCGCAGCGCGTGATCGACGAGCACCAAGGCCGTCATCGCTTCCACCATCGGTACTGCGCGCGGCAGGACGCACGGGTCATGACGGCCGCGGCCTTTGAGAGTGGTGTTCTTCAATTGCACGTCCACGGTGTCCTGTTCGTGCATCACGGTCGCCACGGGTTTGAAGGCGATGCGAAAATAAATCGTTTCGCCATTGGAAATGCCGCCCTGGATGCCGCCAGAACGATTCGTCAGCGTGCGGACCTTGCCGCCTTGAGCGCGGAAGAGATCGTTGTGTTCGCGCCCAGTCAGTTGGATGCCACCAAAGCCTGAGCCAATTTCAAAAGCTTTGGACGCCGGGAGACTCATCACTGCTTTGGCCAGATCGGCTTCGAGCTTGTCGAAGACCGGTTCGCCCCAGCCGACAGGCACGCCTCGGGCCACACCTTCGACGATGCCGCCTACGCTGTCGCCCGCCTTGCGCATCTTCTCTATCAGCCGAATCATTTTCTCCGCCGTCGCGGAATTGGGACAACGCACGATGTTCGACTCGATTTCCTTGAACTTCACGGTGTCAGGATTCACCTCGGCGATGATGCGCTGGACCTGTTTCACGTAGGCGAGCACTTCTACGCCAAATCGTTCGCGCAAAATTTTCTTCGCCACGGCGCCCGCCGCGACGCGTCCGACGGTTTCTCTAGCGCTGGAACGCCCGCCGCCCTGCCAATTGCGGATGCCGTATTTGGCCTGGTAAGTGTAGTCCGCGTGAGACGGGCGAAACTTCGTCGCCATTTCGCTGTAAGCTTCCGGGCGCGCATCCTCGTTCCTCACCCACATGCTGATAGGCGTGCCGAGGGTTTTGCCTTCGAACGTGCCGGAAAGGATTTGCACCGTGTCGCTCTCTTTGCGCGGCGTGACGATCTTGGATTGGCCGGGCCGGCGACGGTCCAACTCCGGTTGAATGTCCGCTTCAGTCAGCGCGAGCCGGGGCGGGCAGCCATCCACGACGACGCCCACGCCGCCGCCGTGAGACTCGCCCCACGTGGTGACGCGAAAGAGATGACCGAACGAATTGCCCATGCGCAACAGTGGCAAAAAGTGCGGCTGAAGGTCAAATCGAGGCCGAGCGTGGCGCGTTTTGCGAACCGAAAAACAGCAAACTCCTTCTTGCTTAATGGAAGTGCCTCCGTAGATTTGGCGGCTCTTATCTGGAAACTATGACCATACACAGCCTGTTTGTTTTTCTGGCGCTCGGAGCACCCGCGCAGCCCGGCACCACGCCGAATCCGCAAGGCGAAATGTTCAAGTTGATCGGCATGGTCGCGATCATGGGCGTGATGATGTATCTCGTCATCATTCGCCCGCAGCGCACGCGGCAAAAACAGTTGAACGCGTTGATGGGCAATTTGAAACCCGGCGACAAAATTCTCACCGGCAGCGGTATCGTCGGTGTCGTCATCGGCGTGAAGGAAAAGACCGTTTCCATCCGCTCGGCCGATTCGAAGCTCGAAGTCCTCAAGTCCACCATTTCGGAAATCACTGAGAAAGCCGGCGCCGAAGCCGCGCAACCGTAAGCCCTCCTTGTCATGAACCGTAGTCACCTTTGGAAGTTGCTGATCATCGTCGTCGTCGTGGGCTGGGCCGCGACGGAAATGCTGCCTTACAAGAGCCGTCCGCTCATCGAGGTGTTTCAGGAAAACATCGGACGGCGCGACGGGACTTACACGAACATCCTGGCGCGCTTTGCCGAGTTGCAAAAGGCGAACCCGGAAAACGAATACAAAAACCTGCTCGATGCCATTGGTACGAATGATATTTCACGCCACTTCGACGTTGATACCAAAGGAGCGAAGAATCCCTCGCAGGCCATTCTGAATTGGGTACAGAGAAAAGCCGCGGGCAAAATCAAACTCGGCCTCGATCTGCAAGGCGGCTCTTCCTTCGTCGTCCAAATGGAGACGGGCAAGCTGGCGACCAATATCTCACCGCAAGTGGCGGTCGAGAACGCGGTCGAAGTGCTGCGCAAGCGCGTGGACAAATTCGGCGTCGCCGAACCAATCATTCAGCCGCAGGGCGAACGCGAGATTTTGATCCAGATGCCCGGCCTCGGCTCGGCGGAGATGGAGCGCGTGAAGATCCAGCTCCAGAAGGCGGCCTTCCTCGAATTCAGGTTGGTCCATGAGGACAACGAGAACCTCCTGCGCAACCAGATCATTCCTCCCGGCTACGAAATTCTGAGAGAACCCAAAGTCGGCCAGGACGGGCAGAAGGGATTCATTCCCTACGTCGTGAGCAAGACTCCGATTCCAGGTTTGACCGGCAAAAACGTGAAGAGCGCTGGCATGGCCCGCGACGCTTTCAATAATCCCGAGATCATTTTTTCGTTAGATGATGACGGCGCGGTGTCTTTTGAAAAGGTCACGCGCGAAAATGTGGGACGTTCTCTGGCCATTATTCTGGACGGTGAACTTTATTCCGCGCCGGTCATTCGCGGAGCGATTCCCGGCGGCCACGGTTCCATCAGCGGTAGTTTCACGGACGAAGAAGCGCGCAACCTCGCCGCGATTTTGCAAAATCCTCTCGAGGCGCCCGTCAGCATCATCAGCGAAGATCGCGTGGACCCCTCGCTCGGCAAAGATACGATCCGCAGCGGCATACAATCGGCAATTTACGGCACGCTCGCTGTCGCGTTGTTCATGGCGGTCTATTATTTGGCGGCGGGCATGGTCGCCAACTTCGCCCTGCTGCTGAACCTCATCATCCTGCTCGGCGCTATGTGCATGATCAAAACGACGCTCACGCTGCCGGGCATCGCGGGCATCGTGCTGACCGCCGGCATGGCAGTGGATGCGAACGTGTTGATTTTCGAACGCATCCGCGAGGAACTCGCGAAAGGCAAATCTCTGCGCGGCGCGCTCTCGGCCGGTTACAGCCGCGCGTTTGGAACCATTTTTGACTCGCACGTCACGACGCTCATCTCATCCATCATCCTGTGGAAAATGGGCACCGGCACCATTAAAGGCTTCGGCGTCGCGCTGACCATCGGTGTGGCGGCCAGCTTGTTCACCGCGCTTGTCGTGACCCGCCTTATTTTTGATGCGTTCATCTCGCTGGGCTGGATGAAGTCGCTGCCGATGCTCCACCTCATCCGTTCGCCTAATATTGATTTCATGCGCTGGGCCAAGCCCGCATTCGTCACCTCGTGGCTGATTATTCTCGTCGGTGTTGGTTACGGCATCTCGCGCGGCAAGCACATGCTCGGGTTCGAATTTCAAGGCGGCGACAAGCTAACCATTTCCTTCGCGCAAAAAGTGGACGTGGACAAAGTGCGCGAAGCCATCAAGCCAGCGGTGGATGAGGCGCTGATTCAATATCAGCGCGGCATCGTCGGTACCACGGAAACGCTGGGCATCACTTCGTCGTTTGACAGCACGGACAAGATCATGTCGGCGTTGCAAAAAGATTTTCCGCAGGCCGGGCTGAAACTTGAAGGCTCGAAGCGCGTGGGTCCCACGGTCGGCGAGCAGATTCTGCGAAGCGCGGTGATTGCGTTTCTGCTTTCGTTGCTGGGCATTCTGGTTTACGTCGCCTTCCGCTACGAATTTTCGTTCGCGATTGCTGCCATCGTGGCCATTCTCCACGATATCTTCATGACGGTGGGAATTTACGCGCTCTCCGGGAGAGAACTGAATTCGACGGTCATTGCCGCGATCCTGACCATCATCGGTTTCTCGATCAACGATACGATCGTCATCTTCGATCGCATTCGTGAAGACCTGAAGCTAGGCGTGCGCGGCACCTTCCGCGAATTGATCAACAAGGCGCTCAACCAAACCTTGAGCCGCACGCTCATTACCTCGGGCACGGTCTTCCTCGCCACGCTGTCTCTTTACGTGTTCGGCGGCGGCGCGATCAACGACTTCGCCTTCACATTCCTGGCCGGCATCATCACCGGCACTTATTCCTCCATCTACATCGCCAGCGCGCTCGTGCTGTGGTGGCACAAAGGCCAGCGCCCGCAGACTAGCACGCAAGTGACGATGGAGACGGCCAGCACCGCGGTAAAAGTTTAACGGACGCGGTAATTCCTTCGGGTGCCCGGGCCGAGCAATCAGCCCGGGCGCGTCGAGATCGCGAAACGGAAATGATTTTGCCAACCGCTTAGCAGAACTGTCGGATATGCCCCTTCAGTTCTGCTTTTCCTGTTTGGCGTTTCTCCACCGAACGTTACTCTGACCGCGACGCATGATTGAAGTCGCCGGTCTCACCAAGCTCTACGACCAGTTTGTGGCGGTGAATGATCTCTCGTTCGCGGTGCGCGCGGGCGAAGTGCTCGGCCTCGTCGGTCCAAACGGTGCCGGAAAAACCACCACGCTCCGCTGCCTCGCCGGCATTATT
>DATHKK010000828.1:0-4025 GCA_035489355.1 Candidatus Limnocylindria bacterium | reverse complement strand
AGTTTTTTCCTTGTTGCTCATGGCGTGAGTTGCTAGTTGTTGCCCGTCTAAATTGGAATCAAGACAAAGTTAGATAACGCAAACTGCGTCCCTATCCGCCAAGCGGATACACCTGTTCAAAAGCGTTTCTTAAAGAGCCTCGGCAGGGAGCAATCTCGGTCGGGGCTTTTTGTTGGGGTTAGAAATGCCAAACCGCTAGCGCGCGGGCAATCAGAATCGCGGCTCCGCAAAAAGGCACTTTGGCCGGACGCAATCTATCCTGCCATCACAACGGCTCCGACATTCCAAATTCGGCCTGCTTTCCTGACTGGCGAAGGTTTCGCGATAAGGAGTCAGACGTTGGCGTTTACCAACAGAAGAATTGAGTTTGTAAACACAGCCGTTTTGCCTGCAAGCGCGGAAGTTTTGTTCGCAAGC
Source organism: Candidatus Limnocylindria bacterium (assembly GCA_035489355.1). Lineage (GTDB taxonomy): Bacteria > Verrucomicrobiota > Verrucomicrobiia > Limisphaerales > SIBH01 > JANNGC01. The sequence continues at coordinate 3,608 of DATHKK010000828.1, read as the reverse complement.
AAGGTTCCCAGGCTTCGGAGGTGGGACGCTGCGTTCGTAAGCAGGATCTTTTCGCTAACGAGTAGAAACCTGCCGTTGGTCAACAAAACTTCCCGGCTTACGAACAAAATCTCCCTGCTCCCAAGCCCAAAGGTTTTGCTTGTAAGCAGGAGGACGGCGCAGATTTGTAAAATGGAACAGCAAGTCAATGGATTGTACCGGCCTTGGACAAAAAAGCTGCTTTCAGTCGGCATGCCATGCGGAAAGCACGCTGGCATTTCGTTTGCGTTATACGGCTTCAGGCCCCAGTAAGCAAAGCACGCTAGGACGTCGGTCGTTAATCACCTACCGGGATTTCTACAAGATGCCAAATCGGCAGGGCCTATGTTCCCAGGGTCAGGCAGCGGGTTGTTTTTGGACCAAAACAAACTGCGCTCGAAAGGCGCAGCCGGCGAGGACAACTCCATTTAATCAGGCTGGCAGTGTTGCCAGCCCTGTCCGGTCATGGAGACATTTCGAAGAAAGGTATAATTCTATGCCAACATATAGAACATCCCTGGCGTTCGCGCGGCTGCGCGACGCGCAACTCAACTCGTTCACGGAAAACGTGGTGCTCAAGATGACGGGCAATCCGGCTTTCCCCACGCCCGTAGTGAGCCTCACGGCCCTGGAATCGGCGCGCTCAACATTCGCCAATGCGATCTCGGCGGCGATGCAGGGCAGCAAGCAGGCCACAGCGGCGAAGAACGCGGCGCGGGAAACCTTGCTCGGCATGTTGCGGCAACAAGCGGCGTATGTGCAGAGTCTGGCGGGCGAAGATCTCACGAAGATGCTCTCGTCCGGCTTTGAAGCGGCGAGCACGAACCGCACGCAGGTGGCCCTGACCAAGCCGGTGCTCCTGCGCGTGGATAATCCGCAGAGCACGAAGCTCGGGGTGACGGTGCAACCGGTGCCCACGGCGCGGGCCTATGAACTGCGTCTCAGCTACGGCGTCAGCGGCTGGCAGGCGGTGGGAGTTTTCACCTATTCCCGACCGATCCTGATTGAGAACCTCACGCCGGGCACAACGTATTCGTTGCAGGCGCGAGCGGTCGGTGGGGTGACCGGTTACAGTGATTGGAGCGATCCGGTTTCGCACATGGCGATGTAGTTCGCCGCTCCATCTCTCCGAGAACTCAAAGAAGCAGGTGCTTCTTTGAGTTTTTTTGTTTTTTGGATTCGGTTATGGGGAGCGCGCGGCGTCTCGCCCGCAGTTTTCGGCGTCTCGCCGAAAACATCCGCGCGGTGAAGCGATGCACTATTCGGGCGCGGCTGTCGCACGATGGAAACCGGTCGGCGGGACGCCGCCCGGAGCGACCGAGACGGTCGCGATCCCCATTTTTAATGAATCGCCCTCACCCTAACCCTCTCCCTCGGGGAGAGGGTTGGGGTGAGGGGAACGGGCGCGCTCGCATCCGGAAAACGGAAATGATTTTTGGCAAATGCTTTAGAGCGACGGCCCAAAGTGATTTCCGAATCACTTGGACGGGTTCAGCTTGCTGCGCCTCGCAGAGGCGCGCTCCGGCACGCGGGTCTGTGACCCGCAGCATTCGCCCTCGTCGGGACTGTTGGCAATCACCCTGGTAGCCCGGCGGCACAGGCTGGTGGCCTGTGCTACCTGATTTCGTCGCCAGTCGAAAACTCGATGTGGTGTGGCGCGGCGATTGAGCAAAAAAGAGGTTTCACGTGCGCGGCTGTTTGTGGCAATGTCGCAGCATCGCCATTTCAAGTTTCGACACTTGGCTTTGGGTATGAAATACACGTCATGGATTCCGGGTAGCGCATTCTTCTTCCTCGCAGTTCACCTTGTGGCTGCGCCTTTGGATGTCTGGCATTGGCGCAATCCCACGCCCAACGGAAACAAACTCAACGGCATCGCTTACGGGAACGGGCGCTTCGTGGCCGTCGGCTACGGCGGCACGGTCCTGGTCTCGACGAACGGCACCGATTGGGCGACGCACCTGCGTTTCGACGCGCACGGAGAACCTATTCATATGGGGGCGGTCGCCTTCGGCAACGGCGTCTTCGTCGCCACGAAAAGTTATTACGGCACATGGGTCTCGACGAACGGTGTGAATTGGGGGCAAAGCACCGCGCCAGGCGCAGACTCGGTGGTGTTTTGCGGAGACGTGTTTCATGTGGGCACTTCCACTTCGAGCAATGGCCTCGACTGGACTTCGTCATCAGCCCCCATCGGGCAGGTCAACGGCGCGGCTTGCGGAAACGGAACGACGGTGCTCGTGGGAGACGGTGGCGCCATCGCCACGACCACGAATGGCGTCGATTGGGTCACGGTCAATTCCGGGACCAAAGGGAATCTGATGTGCGCGACGTTCGACGGGCAACGATTCTTTGCCGCCGGCTGGCAGGGCGCGCTGCTGGTGTCCAGCGATGGGATCCATTGGACCAAGCGAAATGTCCCCGACAGCTATTACTTCCTCGCGGCCGCGTCGCACAACGGGCGCACTGTCTTCGCGGGTTACTCTTACGCCACGATTCAAAACGGAATCCTCACGCTGATTCCCACGACCGATCCCACCGGTGTCAATGCGTTGACGGTCGTGAACGGCGAGTTTTGGGGCGTGGGGCAAGGCGGCCGAATTTTGCGATCGTTAAACGGCCTCGACTGGACTGAGGTGTCGAGGCGTCTGGCGCTTCCCTCCTCTTATATGTCTTTCGCTGGCGTGACGTTCGACGGGAACAAGTTTCTCGCGGCCGGATGGAATAATATTTTTGCCTCGACGAACGGGGCGAACTGGACGCACGTGCCGTCGCCGTGGATGCTCTGGATGAACGACATTACATGGGGCAACGGCCGCTTCGTGGCGGTGGGTGCAGACGTCTCACATCCGCTGGGCGAACCGATTGGCAGCTCGGCAGACGGCACGAATTGGATCCTGCATTCGATGCCCACGAACTACATCGATTCGTTTCAGCGAGTGTTCTTTCTCAATGGTCGTTTTATCGCGATCGGCTGGGGCGGCCGGATCGCGACTTCCATCAGCGGGACCAATTGGGCGGTTCAGACGCTGAACACCAATGTGGATTTCTCCGCCGCCACCTATGGCGAAGGCAAGTACCTGGTGGGCGGAATGAACTCCGTCGATTTCGAAACCCGGCACAGCGTCCTGTTCAGCTCGACCGATTTAGTCACGTGGACCAGCAATTCGGTCCCGATCGCAGAGAGTTTTTGGGACATGACGTACGGCCGCGGCATCTTCCTCGCGGCCTATATCAGAAGCGGCTGGCCGGAAGGACTGATGTGGTCGCGCAATGGAGTGCATTGGCAGTCGATGCCGGGTTTCGCCGAACGGGTTATCTATAGGAACGGCGTCTTCGTGATCGCCGGTGTCAACAACATCTCCACGAGTTTCAACGGACGAGAGTTCCGTCTGCGCAATCGCATGTTCAACCAGGTGCCCAATGGGATCGCCTTTGGGCACGGCACTTATGTGGTGGTCGGCACGGACGCGATGATCATCCAATCCGGGATTGTTCCGCCAGCTTTCATGCTCTCGGTGGAACACGACAACCCCGCGCTCGGGCCACTACTGCGTTTGGATTCTCCCTTTGATGGCGCCTACGACGTG
>DATHKK010000827.1:0-3230 GCA_035489355.1 Candidatus Limnocylindria bacterium | reverse complement strand
CGAGCGGACGCCATGACGGTTTCAGTTTCGAGGACGAGCGGATTGTATGCGAAGTCAGGCGTCGCGCCGATCGGCTCCACGATGTGGAGCAATGTAATCTTCGCGTCGAATTGCTTCGCCAACGCCAGCGCGTAATGCAGCGCCTTGGCAGATGGCTCCGAGAAATCTGTCGGCACGAGAATCGATTGGAGGCGCATGCGCGGCGCTCCTTTCCCGGCAGCGATTCCCGGCGACGTCCGGATCCCGCGCACCATCGAGTGTGATTGGACGCTCCCATTCCCAGTTTTCATCTTGGCTTTCATACGCACAAGTTGCCGTGTTTGAGGGAATCACGCTACTTGGACTGCCGGATTTTTTGCGACGCCCAGAACCCACAGTTCTGAACGTCATTCAATGCAAAGATTCTTGATCCGCGGATCTCGCCGATGATGCAGCGAAAAACGAAAACTGAGGAGTTTCAAACGCCTTCCAGCGCGCGGGGTGGACCGAGAATGACTTGCGCGATCACGGCAGAACGGACGCCCGAGGGCGTGCGCAACCCTTGCAGAACGTCACGCACGCCCGGCGACAGTTCGCGGCGCAAGACGGAGGTAGTTCCCACTCGGTGGGTCGTCACGTTACCCATGTGGCGGCTCACGCGCTCTTCCAGACTCAACGCCTGTCCGTAACGATGTGCGGCCTCGGTCAAACCTTGCAGCGGCTGAAACGTGCGCTCGATGCGAGGCTGCAGCGTCGGGAAGGTGACTTGAATGTGCGGTTCGTCCACTTCCAGCGGCGGAGGAGGCGGCGTATAAACGCGAGGCGGCGGACTGACTTCTCGAACCAACGGCGGCGGTGGCGCAGGCGCGGGGCGATCCTCGAGGATGCGGCGCAATTCTTCCTCCCAACTGCGCGCGGCTGGCGGAGGGGACGCCTTTTCCCGCTGTGATTTCAATTCGGGCGGAAGTTCAAACTGGCTCTCTTCCTTTTTCTTGAACAGCCACGACAGGACCCAGACCACGACGACGATGATGATGCCGATGATGCTGATCTCGGCGTTTAACATTTCTTCCGTGGCGTTCGTCAGGGCGATGAGATTCATCGAGTTCCTATCCGATCAAGTCTTAGGCGATTGCGGCGCGCTGCCGCCGGCGATGCTCTCGCGCATAGCGCTGTCGGCCTGGATGTTCTTCATCTTGTAGTAGTCCATCACGCCCAGGTTGCCGGAGCGAAACGCCTCGGCCATAGCCAGCGGCACCTGCGCTTCCGCTTCCACGACACGCGCGCGCATTTCCGAAACGCGCGCCACCATTTCCTGTTCGGTGGCCACGGCGGCGGCCCGGCGCACTTCCGCATGAGCTTGCGCGATCAGCTTGTTGGCCTCGGCCTGCTCGGCCTGCAATTTCGCGCCCACGTTCTCGCCCACGTCCACGTCCGCGATGTCGATGGAGAGAATTTCGAACGCGGTATTCGAATCGAGCGCTTTGTCCAAAACAGTTTTGGAAATGCGATCGGGATTCTCCAGCACGTCCTTGTAACTGTTCGCCGAGCCGATCGTGGAGACAATGCCTTCGCCCACGCGGGCAATGATCGTTTCCTCCGTCGCGCCACCGACGAAGCGTTCGAGATTGGTGCGCACGGTCACGCGCGCCCTCGCGCGGATGACGATTCCGTCCTTGGCCACGGCGTCGATGGTCACTTTCCCGGAAGAGGGCGCGGGGCAATCAATCACCTTTGGGTTCACCGAAGTCTTCACCGCTTCGAGAACCGTCTTGCCCGTGCCCTTCGTCGCGAGATCGATGGCGCACGCGCGATCGAAGTCGAGATGAATGCCGGCTTTCTTCGCCGCGATGAGCGCGAGCACCACCATTTCGACAGCGCCACCGGCGAGATAGTGCGTGGAAAGATCGTCGATAGTCAGCGGCAAGCCCGACTTCACCGCGGTGATGCGCGAGTCCACGATCATGCCCACCGGAACACGCCGCAGACGCAGAGCGATCAACTCTGTGATGGTGACGCGCGCGCCGCTCGTCCAGGCGCGAATCCAGATGCTCGCGAAGCTGGCGATGATGATAAAGAAGACGAAGACGACGATGCCAATCAGCGCCAGGGCGACGAGTTTGAGGGCGCTGATATCGCCGAAGGCGGCGAGGAGCAATGGAAGATGTTGCATAGTTTAGGTTTTGGTTGGAGCAGACGTTTCGGACAAAGCACGGACCACGACGCGCATCCCTTCGATGGCGACGACCACGACGGGAGTGTTGCGCTCGATCAGGCCGCCTTCGGTCACGACATCGACACGGTGGCCATTGATGATCGCAGTGCCGGACGGGCGCAACGGCGTGAACGCGGTGCCGGATTGGTTCAGCAGTTCAGGCCGATCGGTGCCGATGTCACCCACGGTGCTTTGGGACGTAAAAATTTTGGCCGTGCGCGTGTTCGGAAAATATTTCAGCCAAAGGATCGTGCCGAGCATCAGTCCCACCAGCACGCCAACGAGAACGTAGGTTCCCACCTGCGGACCGAAGAGCACATAGGATTGGATCACGCCCGCGCCAAGGCAGACCAAACCCGCAATGCCCGCGATCATCCCCGGCAAAATCGTTTCGAGCAGCAGAAGAACTGCGCCCGCCACGAGCAAGGTGATGACCCATTCCATGTGGCGATCTTTAGGGCAGGCCAGTGCAGCGGCAAGAGGAATTGACGGTGAGGGAAAGGGCGCGTCCGACAGGGCAGACGCACCAACCCGCTTCGGTTCCTGCGCTCGTGTGCTACGTTGCGCGGCGGAGGGAATATGCGGTTTTCGACAAGGCCAGGGATCGAAGATTCAAACCGTGGGCGAACGCACCAACCCGGGAGTGCCGGCAAACCGTATTGATTGAACGAATACCCATTCATGTCACTTCGCACGCTCCATTTTTCTTGCGCAGTTCTTCTCGCCATCGCGCTCACCGCCGGTTGCAGGAAAAAGAAAGCGGCGCCGCCCCCACCGCCCGAAGTCCAGGTCGTGACGATCGCGGCGACGAACGTCCCGATTTACGAGGAATGGATCGGCACGCTCGACGGATTCGTGAACGCGCAGATCCGCGCGCAAGTCAGCGGCTATTTGCTCGCGCAAAACTACGCGGAGGGCAATCAGGTGAAGAAGGGCGCCCTGCTCTTCGAGATCGATCCGCGACCGTTTCAAGCGGTGCTCGATCAGGCGAAAGCGCGACTGGCCCAGGACGAAGCGCAATTGGAACGGACGCGGT